>JASLIE010000114.1 GCA_030152985.1 Bacillaceae bacterium | reverse complement strand
GACCGGCTGGCACTTGTTGGTGCTGAAGCGGCGATAAAAGACGAAGCTTACTTTAAATCGACAGTTGGAAAAATTATTCAAACACGGGAGCAAACGATCAAATCCCTAGATGCACTTGGCTTTCAAACCCTGCCCTCGCAAACAAACTTTATCTTTACTAGGCATCAAGAAATTCCGGGCGAAAAACTTTACCAAGGCCTCAGTGAGCACTCGATTTTAGTGCGTCACTTCGACACATCAGCAATCAATGATTTTCTAAGGATTAGCATTGGCACAGATGAAGAAATGGCTCAATTAATTAAAGTCTTAAAAAAACTAATCTAAATAAAAAAGTCTCAGTATCTGACTGAGACTTTTTTTATTTACAGGACTGATTTAATCTGTTTTAAATAAAAATAACGAACAACTAAAAAATAAATCACTTGAATGACTAAAAAACTACCGAGCACAAGGGCAGACTCCTTAACTAAGTTATAATTAAAGAGATGGGCTAGGGCGGTTAGTGCAACAGCTCCGTGACTTAAGGCAAGGATAATCGGTGTGAAAAATAAAAGTGCCGTTTGACCTGTGACAACTTTACTTAATTCTTTTTCAGTTAAACCGATCTTATTAATCGCCTTGAATTTGGCTTGATCTGCTTCTAAATCAGCATAAAGTCTAAAATATAAAAAACTACCTGCTGACACAAAGAAGATGAGTCCAATAAATAAACCGACAAATAAAATTGGCCCGTAAAACTTCAGTATGCTGTACTCTTCATAATCAATCGCTAAGAAGGGAATAAAGCGATCTTCAATTTTAGCCAGTTCAGCCCCAACTTCAATTCGGTCCTCCTTACTTCCTGAGACTGCCTTCCAAGCATAGTGCTCGACTGGATTTTCTACTTTGGGTAAAGCAATTTGCTCAAAGTCTGCCTCTGAAACAAGGTAATAATAATTTAAGATAGGAAGTACTTCTGAATCCACCTGCTTTGTCGTTCTTAATGTATCCTTGTTTTGTAAGGGGATCTCATAGGAACTGTACTTTGTATCATCTTCATTAGCTAGATAACTAATCGAACTTTGAACAAGATAAGCCTCTCCTTTTGCTAGCTTAAGTGTTTCAGCATCTGCTAAGTTTGCAAAACGATTGTAATCCCGGTCAGAGACGATATTTATTAGCCCTCCTAGGTCTTTTATATCAAAGGATTCAAGATAAAAAGAGTCTTTTTCGGTTTTTAAATCGTGTTTTTCTAAAGCCGCTTGAATGGCCTTTAAATCCGCTGACTTTGTTTGCTCATCACTTGCTGTATAGGTAAAATGAATCGGGTTTGCTTTGTGTAGACCCTCTGTTAAATAGGTTCTTAAACCGACCAGGGTCCCGATAGCTGTAAAGGCAACCGTTGAGATAATGGCAACGATGAAAAACGAGCGTGCATTATCTTTCATTCGGTAAGAGAGGTCTGAAAATAAGAGCATATTTGTTCGCTTCCAGAATAAGCGCTTATTTCCTTTGATACGGCGGATTAAGTAAACGCTAATCTGAGTAAAGAGTAAATAAGTACCAAAGATAACGAGTAAGGTCACTGGAATAAAGGCCATAATGACAGCAGCACCTTTAGCTGTTAAGGCCAGATAATAACCAATCCCTAAAAACAAGCTTGCTAGAATAACTAGAAAAAATGAGGCGAGAGGTTCTTTTTTCTCGATTTCATCTCCTTTAATTAATTCAATTAATTTATTTGTGCGTAAAACAAAGGCCACAAAAAAACTAATAGCTAAAAACAAGGCGATAAATGAAAGCAAGGTCACTATAATGGCTGCAGTCGGAAAGTAAAATACTAACTTCTGCTCAATAACAAGCACATTTTCAGCAATTAATAAAATTAACTTAGCGAAAACGAGACCTAAAGTGACGCCTAAAATAATCGAGGCCAGACCAATCACCATATTCTCAATAAAGACCATGAGGCGAAGCTGGCGTGATGACATGCCTTGAATCATTAATAAACCAAACTCTTTTTTTCGTGAGCGTAAAAAAGTACTCATTGAATATAAAACAAAGAAAAATGAGAAGACATAAATAATCCCACCAGCAACAGCCATACCACGATTTACCTTACTCCCCATCGCATCAGCTGAAAGTTCTGGATGAAAGGCAAAAATCGCAAAGGTAAAAAAAGTCATGACAGTAAACATACTACTTAAAAAATAAGCTGCATATAAGCGTTTATTTCGAAGGACATTCTTAAAAGCGAACTGACTGAAGGTCATGATGATCGCCTCCTAGTAAAGAGAGCGTATCGATGATCTGTTGAAAGAAAGCTTGACGATTGTCTCCTTGATAAATTTCTGAATAAAATGCGCCATCCTGAATAAAGACAACCCGGTCGCAATAACTTGCCGCTTGAGCATCATGTGTGACGAGCATCATCGTTGCTTCTTCTTCTTCATTTAATTCACTCAGCAGTTGCATGACATCTTTTGATGATTTAGAATCTAAATTCCCTGTCGGTTCATCTGCAAGTAAAAGTTTCGGTCGATGGATCATGGCTCTTGCAACAGCTGCCCTTTGTGCTTGACCGCCTGAAATTTCATAGGTTCGCTTATTTAAAATCTCTGTAATTCCGAGCCTTTCAGCAATTGAGCTGACCTTCTCCTCCATTTCTTTCACCTTCTTATTATCTAAGGTGAGGGGGAGAATAATATTTTCTTTAACAGTTAAACTTGACAGTAAATTAAATTCTTGAAAGACAAAGCCAAGCCTTCTTCTTCTAAACTTAGCCAGGTCATTTTTTGATAGTTCATTTGGATTTTCACCCGCAATTAAAATCTCACCGGTTGTTGGTTCATCAATTGTCGCAATGGTATTCAGAAGCGTTGT
>JASLIE010000100.1 GCA_030152985.1 Bacillaceae bacterium | reverse complement strand
CTTCTCCTAGTTGTTCAATGACGTCAATAATTGCAGCCTCTCTAAAGTTATCTGAGCCTGTTTTCATGATTAAACGGTAAAATCCAACTGTTTTTGGCTGACGTTCTAAGATTTGATCTGCAATATGACTCTTTCGAGTCGCATTTGAATCAACAATTGCTTGAATAATGTTATTAGGAACACCTTCAAAGTCTGCGAGTAATTGTTTTGTATCTTTAGGGAGACAGTAACCACCATAACCAAAGGAGGGATTATTATAGTGCGTACCAATCCGTGGGTCTAATCCAACGCCTTGAATGATTTCAGCTGCATCTAAGCCCTTAAGTTCAGCATAAGTATCAAGTTCATTAAAGAATGAGACACGCATTGCCAAATAAGTATTTGAAAACAATTTAATTGCTTCAGCTTCTGTTGAATTTGTAAATAAAACAGGTATCTCTTCTTTAATAGCCGCGTCTTTCAATAAATCTGCAAATAGACGAGCGCGCTCTGACTTCTCACCAATGATAATCCGTGATGGATGTAAATTATCATATAAGGCCTGTCCTTCACGTAGAAACTCTGGTGAGAACATAATGTTTTCTGTTTGATAGGCTTTTTTGACACGCTTTGTAAAGCCAACTGGAATGGTTGATTTAATAATCATGGTTGCATCAGGATTTACCTGACTTACTTCTTCTATCACTGATTCGACAGTTGAAGTATCAAAAAAGTCTTTTTCTGGATCATAATTTGTCGGTGTTGCGATAATGATAAACTGAGCATCTGCATAAGCTGACCTTGCATCTGTCGTTGCTTCCAGTTTTAAGTCTTTTGTTTGTAAGTAAGACTCAATATATTTATCTTGAATTGGCGACTGTTTTTGGTTAATTAAATTAACCTTTTCCTCGACTATATCGACTGCAGTTACCTCATTTTTTTGAGCCAGTAAGACTGCATTAGACAAACCAACATAACCCGTGCCTACGACTGTAATTTTCATGATTTATCATCCTTTAATAACTTTTGTGTTTCTGTTTTATATGCTTCAACACCTGGCTGATCAAATGGATTCACTCCTAATAAATATGCACTCATCGTACATGATTTCATAAAAAAATGTATCAAATAACCAAGATGATACTCATCTAACTTTTGAAGTTTTAATTCTAACACAGGTACTCCGCCTTGGTCATGAGCTTTAATAGTACCTCTAATCGCCGTTCGATTGATTTCATTTAAAGTTTTTCCAGCTAAATAATTCAATTTATCAGAGTCTTCCTGACGAAAAGGCAACTTAATATCCTTGTCGTTTTCTTCGATAAAAATTAAAGTCTCAAAAATGTTTTTTTCACCTTCTTGAACATACTGACCAATTGAATGTAAGTCTGTTGTATAAAGTGCAGATGCTGGGAAAATTCCTTTATTATCTTTTCCCTCACTTTCCCCAAACAATTGCTTCCACCATTCATGAAAATACTTGAGTTTTGGATCAAATGAGGCCAATAATTCAATCTTATAACCTTTTTCATATAATAAATAACGGTATAATGCATAATCATTTGCAATATTATTATCTTTTAAAAGATCCTGTTTAGCCCTCTCGGCTCCCTTTAATAAAGCTTTAATATCATGACCACGCATAGCAAGTGGAAACAAACCTACAGAAGTGAGTACAGAAAACCGACCTCCTATATTTGACGGTATAGAAAGCAAGTCATATCCTTTATCTTTAGCTATGGTTCTTAAATTACTTTGATATTCATCTGTTGTTACAACAATTCGTTCACCTGCATTCACACCATAGCGTTCAAACATATACTCCTCTAGAATTCTAAAACCTATTGCAGTTTCAACGGTTGAACCAGATTTAGAAATAACATTCAATACAACATTTTTTTGGGCCAAGTAATGAAGTAACTCCTTCATATATGAACCACTCATATTTAATCCTGCATAAACGATTTCTATCTTACTATCACTTTCAAAATGTGGGCTTAATGCGTAATCTAAAGCCCTAGTCCCTAAGTACGACCCACCTACACCAATTACAACTAAAACATTTGGTTTTATCGCTTTAAGTCGTTCACTTACTTGCGTGATTTCTTTAAAAACACCTTCTATTGGTGTCTTATCTAACCATCCCAACCAATCTGCTCCATAGATGGTGCGCTCATTTATATTATTATGTATTTTTTTTCTTCGATTAGATTGTAATTTATCTGAGTTGGAGGATATTTCATTTAAAATTCCATCAACTTTTAACTCTAACATTAAACTACCTCCAGATTTCTTACCTAGTTCTAACGGTTACCCGTTATATTATATCACTTCTTAATCATTCTTTACATAGTTTGTTTATAAATAAGGTTACGACAACTATCGTAACCTTACTTTTTTTACTTAGGTGGATTAATTGCTTGAGGTAAGAGCTGGATCGATTCATTTAAGGTATCTAACTTTGCTTCAATTCGGTGAAGTAAGTAGAATGTTACAACGATTGGAAAACCAACTTCAGCCAACAATGGCAACCACATCTCCATCTTCTTCAACTCCTTAAATAAAATAAAGCGGGGTAGTCAGATGACCTCCCCGCTTTAGATTAAACTATTTTAATTTCTTCAACCTTTTGTTCGACGACACGGGCACTCTCTTTTATCAATAATTTACCGCCAGGCGTAGAAAATGCCTCTGCTTCGATAATTTCATCCATTGCCTCATTAACTAAATCTGCGTCAACTGGTTCTACCGGATTATCTAACTGAAATGTGACTACTTTATCATCCTCATTACGAAAACGTAATTCAAGTTTTTTCATTCATTATCCCTCCTTAATAATATGCGATAAATCATTTCGAGCAATTGTCGAAAGTGTATAGCCTTGTAACTTTGTAAATGCCTGAGCAGTTTTCACTAACTCATCTGCTGTTGCACTTGCTTTAATATTGCTAAATGACTTTGTTTTATACTGAGTCTTGCCACTTTCTGCATCGTAACCAACATTAAAGATTAAGCGTAACTGTGAAGAACGAATATAAGAAGTAAACATCTTTATCACCTTCCCTTCACAAACTAATATCGAACTATAAATTTCTTTTGGGTTACTTTTCCAAAAAGACTTGAAATTTCATATATATAAGTAATATACTGTCTGTGTGTGTTGCTATTTTTTTATACTAAGGAGGTGAAAGAATGAGCTTTAAAACAAGACATCTACTACTAATACTTTCAACTTTATTTATTTTTCTGTTTCCATCACTTTCTTCTGCTAATCAAACTTCAACAGAAAATACAGCTCCTTTACTAAAAGAAGAGATTACTAATCTTAATTCTAATATAGAGAGGTATTCCCTAGATTCTGAAATTGAGGCTGAAAAAAAAGCTACTGACATCAATCTAGATGAGAGCGAAGCTGAAGTTCAAAGTGAAGATACAGAAAATAACCTAATTGAAGGTGAAGAGCAAGCTGAAGATAAAGACAACACTCTTATTGAAGGTGAAGAGCAAGCTGAAGATAAAGACAAAACTCTTATTGAAGGTGAAGAGCAAACTGAAGATAAAGACAACACTCTTAT
>JASLIE010000268.1 GCA_030152985.1 Bacillaceae bacterium | reverse complement strand
GCTTTAAATTGAATCTTAGTTCCAGTTTTATTTGTTTTACCGACATTCTCTAATGATGTGACCGCTTGTCCACCATTTTCAAAGCGTTGTTTAAAAATTTTACCGTCCCTATGTACAGTTACTTCTAGCCATTCTGAAAGAGCATTCACTACTGAAGCACCGACACCGTGTAATCCACCACTTGTTTGATAGCCACCTTGTCCGAACTTTCCACCAGCATGCAAGACTGTTAAAATAACCTCAATTGTTGTTTTACCTGTCTCATGCATTCCTGTTGGCATTCCTCTTCCATTATCCTCAACAGAAATACTATCATCTTGATGTAGTGTAATTTTTATTTTGTCACAATAATTGGCTAATGCCTCATCAACAGCATTATCAATTATTTCATAAGCTAAATGGTGTAACCCTTTTATATCAGTGCTCCCTATATACATAGCAGGTCTTTTACGAACAGCGTCTAACCCTTCAAGTACCTGAATAGATTCATCTGAATACTTTTGCGTTTGATCATTCAAAAATCATCGACTCCTTCAAAATAACTAAAGTAAATATTTTCCTTATTCTAATACATTCTTTTGAAATTGTATACACATACACACAAAAGAGATGACAAACTACGTCATCTCAATTTTTATTTCTTAAGTAGAACTGAATGTGCAACCTTTATACATAAATTCATAATCACTGTCATTTCATTTGATTCGAGAATCTTCGGAACATCCTCATGCTCGACACCTTGTTGACCCCAAAAAGCAAGCGCTTCTATATCTTTTACTTCTTCTGCTATCCCTGGTAAAAATTCAGACCGTCTAAAAACATTTATGATATCAATTTTCTCTTCTACTTCTTTAATCGATGCATAAGATTTTTCGCCTAAAACAGTGTCGACAGTTGGATTGATTGGAATAATTTTATAGCCACTTTTTTGCATCGCTTCAGCAATCTGATAGGATGTACGTTCTTTTTTATCTGAAAGACCAATAACTGCAATCGTCGATGACTCTTCTAAAATATCCCTTACGACTTCATTATCTGGATTTTTAAATGTCATTAAAACCCCTCCCTCACTTACCTAATTAATCCTTTACCTAACCTTATACTACCATATGTTTGTTCAAAACGGTAACACATTATAATAAGTTTTAAGTAAAAGTATTTTATTAGACCTATTTATGATAAGATATATTCATCTAAACTTGAAAGTGGGTTAGTTATGGAATACATATTGTTTATAATCATAGCATATTTACTTGGCTCGATTCCATCGGCCTTAATCATCGGTAAAATGAAATATGGAATAGATATTAGAGAGCATGGAAGTGGTAACTTAGGTGCGACAAACACATTTAGAGTCCTGGGTAAAAAAGCTGGTATTGTTGTGACTTTAGCAGATATTTTTAAAGGTACTCTAGCTACTCTAATTCCTTTATTTGTAGCTTATTTTATAGATATAGATGTATCACGCTTATTTATCGGACTTTTTGCAGTTCTCGGACATACATTTCCTGTATTTGCTGGCTTTAAAGGTGGAAAAGCTGTCGCTACATCTGCTGGAATCATTCTCGGTGTCGCGCCTCTGCTTTTTTTAACTTTATTTATTAGTTTTATTCTTTTGATTATGATAACTAAATATGTATCGCTTGCTTCGATGCTAAGTGCAATAATTGCTTCTGTAATTAGTTACTATTCTGATGATTTACTTTTATTTATTGTCATACTTAGTCTAACTGTATTTGTTTGGTATCGTCACCTTGACAATATTAAAAGAATTTTTAATGGAACTGAGCCTAAAGTTTACTTGTTTAAAACCAAATGATTGCTAGTTTAAAGCATGTTCATTTATAATATGAATAATAGATATAAAGGAGCTTAAAATGAATACTAATAAAGATTTACCAAATAAAGAAGAACGTCATAAACTTTTTGGTTCAGTTGAACCTGGACCACGAACTAAACCCGTTGAAAAGGAATGTATGATTGACATTCAAAGCGAAACAAAAGACTTCTTATTTCCAATAAATAAAGTCGGTATCAGTGAAGTAAAACATCCAATCACTGTATCAAGCTCACTTAATCCAACAACACAAACAACAATTGGTAACTTTAAGTTAACGGCTGATCTAGCTCAAGATAAAAAAGGAACCAATATGAGTCGTTTTTTAGAGCAAATGACAATGTATGATGATATTGGTCTAAAAGCGGATACAAATACCATGCTTGAATTTGCTCGTGATTTAAAGTCACGCTTGAAGCAAGATCGAGTATTTTTAGAGCTCGATTTTCCATGGTTTTATAAACGAAGCGGTCCAGATAGTAGCTCGCCTGGAATGAACCATGCGAAAGTATTTATGAATTTAAATTACTTTGATGAAACTGATTATAAGTTTGATGTAGGCATGGAGGTTTATGTCACAACACTTTGCCCTTGTTCGAAAGAAATTAGTGAATATTCAGCACACAGTCAAAGAGGTAAAGTATCAATGCAAATCATGTTTAATGAACAGTTTAACGAGATGATAGATTGGAAAAAGGACTTACTCGAAGCAGCTGAAGCAAGTGGCAGTGCAAAGATTCATCCTGTTTTAAAGCGGACAGACGAAAAAGTCGTCACTGAAACAGCCTATGAGAATCCACGCTTTGTTGAAGATGTTGTTCGTTTAACTGCCAGCGAGCTCTATGAACTCGATTATATTAAATCCTTTAAAGTAACTGTTGAAAACGAAGAATCAATTCATTTACACAATGCAATTGCTACAATTAATTTTGATAAGTCAAGGTAAATTATTTACTTTGGAGGTTAAAGATGAAGCATATTTTTATAGCGATTGTCAAATTCTATCGACGCTTTATAAGTCCTATAAAACCGCCTACATGTCGCTTTTATCCTACTTGTTCACAATATAGTTTAACAGCTTATGAAGAACACGGGGCAGCAAAAGGTACTTATTTAACAATAAAACGAATTAGTAAGTGCCATCCATTTCACCCTGGTGGAGTTGATCATGTTCCTAAAAAAGAAGATTTAAAAGGAGATTAAATAATGAAACTTTCTATATCTAAAAAAGCAGCTAATTGGTATGAACATGAATATGATATTAGTAAACCAACTCAACTAAGAATTTATGTACGATACGGCGGGATTGGAGGCTTGATTCCAGGTTTTTCGATTGGAATAAATATTGAAGATGTAAAACAAACAGATATTTATGTTGATACTCATGTAAACCAACTTAATTTTTTTATTATTAATTCAGACGCTTGGTACTTTGAAAATCATGATTTATACATTGATTTTGACTCCAATTTATCTGAACCTAAATTTATTTATACAGAAAGATAGATTTGACTAAAAAAAGACCTTCTAAAGAGTTAAACCTTTAGAGGGTCTTTTAGTTATT
>JASLIE010000032.1 GCA_030152985.1 Bacillaceae bacterium | reverse complement strand
GGATGCAACAAATTGTTCATCTAGCCGGCTTTTTACTTTCATATGTGATTACATTTATTTTATATCGCCCATTTGCTGAGTATTTAACCTTACTTATCCCATTCCCGGATTTAGCGCATTCAGAGTGGGCAATTTTCAATGAAACTAACTTAATTGAAACTGCTTTTTACCGTGCCATTGCTTTTGCATTTTTGTTTTTTGGAATTAAAATCATTTTACAAATTCTCATATCAATGACAAATACGATTACACGATTACCAGTCATTCGTTCATTTAATAAACTAACAGGTGCGCTATTAGGATTTTTAGAATTTTATTTTATTGCATTTATTATTGTTTATATTTTAGCCTTAACCCCGATTGGGCAGGTCCAATCAATGATTGAAAGTTCATCAATTGCAAACCTAATGATAAAATACACCCCTATTTTGACTCAAATCGCTAAAGCAATGCTGTTTTAAATTTAGAAGAGACTGTAGCTAATATTTATTAGACAGTCTTTTTTAAAGTGTTTAGGAGGATGTTTAAAGTGAAACAATTAAATAAAAAAGATGTGATTAAACATTTAGAAGACATCGCCCTTTACTTAGAACTTAAGGGTGAAAATCCTTTTCGAATTTCAGCCTACAGAAAAGCGGCACAAAATATTGAGTTTGATCAACGCTCTTTAAGTGAAATAGATGATTTTTCTGAAATTAAAGGAATTGGTAAAGGCACAAATACAATTATTCGCTCATTTTTAGAAACAGGTGAATCTGAAGTTTTAAATAAGTTGAAAGAAGAAGTGCCAGTTGGCTTAATTTCTTTATTGAAAATTCCAGGGCTTGGGGGCAAACGTATAGCTAGCTTGTATGAGGAATTAGATGTTGTAGATCTTGAATCACTAAAAAATGTGTGTGAGTCTGGTGCCCTTGAAAAAGTGAAGGGGTTTGGAAAGAAAACAAGTGAAAATATATTAAAAGAAATTGAAGCAATGAATAAACAAGCTGATCGTTTACCGATTGCTACTGTATTACCTCTTATCAATGAATTAAATGATTATTTATCTAAACTAAAAGAAATTGAAGATTTTGAGGTCGCAGGAAGTGCAAGACGCTTTGAAGAAACAGTTAAAGATATCGATTATATGATTGCAACAGAAGATTCTGAGACGGTGACAGCCTATTTACTTGCCTATCCGAAAATAAAAGATGTCATCGCATCAGGTCAAACAAAAACAAGTGTTAAACTAGATTATTTAGATTATCTTATTAATGTTGATTTTAGACTAGTTACAAAGGGAGAATATGCAACTAGCTTACATCATTTTACTGGGTCAAAAGAGCATAATGTAAAAATGCGTCAACTTGCTAAAAGTAGAAATGAGAAAATAAGTGAATATGGGGTCGAAGATTTAGCGACTGGTGAACTCCATCAGTTTAAAAATGAAAAAGAATTTTTTAATCATTTTGACCTTGAATTTATACCAGCAGAAGTTAGGCAAGGGAAAGATGAATTAGAGCTGTTTCAAGCTCAGTCAGCAGTTAATTACCTTGAAATAACTGATATACGTGGAGATTTACACATGCATACGAGTTGGAGTGATGGGGCAAATTCGATAGAAGAAATGATTCAGCAGGGAATCCGTCAGGGCTATGACTATATCGCAATTACAGATCACTCTAAATATTTAAAAGTTGCAAATGGATTGACTGAAACGGACTTAAAAAAACAATTAGAAGAAATAAAATTACTGGGTGAAAAGTACCCAGAAATTAAAATCCTTTATGGCGTAGAGATGGATATTTTACCAAACGGTGAATTAGACTTTGATGATTTGTTTTTAAAAGACTTAGATATCGTTATTGCAGCTATTCACTCAGGTTTTAATCAATCAGAAAAAGAAATTATGGCAAGGCTAAAGGCCGCATTAAATAATCCCTATGTTGATATTATTGCCCATCCAACAGGACGATTAATTGGTAGACGCACTCCCTACCAAGTTGATATGAAACAGTTAATTAAAGAGGCTGCTCATACAAATACCGTTTTAGAAATTAACGCAGCGCCTGTTCGGCTGGACTTATCGGCTGAATGGGCAGCACAAGCTGAAGCAGCAGGTGTAAACATCGCTATAAATACAGATGCACATCGTATAGAGCGCCTAGATGATATGAAGTATGGTGTAAGTGTTGCTAAAGCTGCCTTACTTCAAAAAGAAACAGTCATCAATAGCTGGAAACTTGATAAGTTACTAGCTTATTTAAATCGAAATAAATAAGGAGTTTTTTTAATGAATAAAAAAACACTCAAAGCATTGGAATATCAAAAAGTAGTTGAGCACATAAAAGAACTAAGTCAAACGTCTATCGGTAAAAACTTAGCGAAAAAAATGTCCCCAGAAACTCATTTTAAACGTGTACAAGAGATGCAAAATGAGACGGATGAAGCAGTTCAAATTTTAAGACTTAATCAAACACTTCCTCTTGGTGGAATTACTGATATTACAGCAGCTTTACGCCGGAGTGAAATTGGCTCGGTTTTATCAGCAAGTGAATGTTTATCCGTAAGTACAACGATTTACGGCGGAAGAATGACTAAGCGTTTTTTAGAAGAAAATGAAGAAATTAATTTACTTAAAAGTTATGGAGAACAATTGACGGAATTATCAGAAGTAGAAGCCGCTATTAATCGGGCGATTGATGAACATGGTGATGTGATTGATTCAGCTACACCAAAACTTTTAGGCATTCGTAGCTCCATGCGTGACCTTGAGACACGTGTTCGTGAAAGACTTCAAAACTACATGCGTTCAAAACAGAAAATGCTATCTGATTCGATTGTAACAATCCGCAATAATCGCTACGTTTTACCTGTAAAAAGTGAATATCGAAGTGCCATTGGTGGGATTGTTCATGATCAATCATCTTCTGGCCAAACCTTATTTATGGAACCGCAAGCTGTTGTTGAGTTAAATAACCGCCTGCAACAAGCCGTTTTAGATGAAGAAAAAGAAGTAGAGAAGATACTTACCCAACTCACAGCAAGAATCGCAGTTCACGTCGAAGCACTTCGAGTAAATTTAGAAATCTTAGCTCAAGTTGACTTGATTTTTGCAAAAGCAAGATACAGTCAGGAAATTAAAGGCACATTACCGAAGTTAAATGAGACAGGTTATATTAATTTAAAGCAAGCAAGACACCCACTTATTTCAGCAGACAAAGTTGTTGCAAATGATATTACAATAGGCAAGGAATCTGATGCGATTGTCATAACAGGTCCAAATACAGGTGGAAAAACGGTCACCTTGAAGATGGTCGGGCTAATTACCTTGCTCGCTCAATCAGGTATTCAAATACCAGCACTTGATGGAGGAGAATTAAGTGTTTTTAAGAAAATATTTGCTGATATAGGTGATGAACAATCTATCGAGCAAAACTTAAGTACCTTTTCATCTCATATGACAAATATTGTTGGGATTATGAAAGAAGTTGATAACAGATCACTCGTTTTATTTGATGAGCTAGGTGCGGGAACAGATCCAGAAGAAGGTGCTGCTTTAGCAATTTCGATCTTAGATGAATGTTTGGTTCGTCAGGCTAAAGTTATTGCAACAACACATTATCCTGAACTTAAAGCATATGGATTTAACAGAGAAAAAGTTTTAAATGCTTCGGTTGAATTCGATGTCGAAACCCTCAGTCCGACCTACCGACTCTTACTTGGTATACCAGGACGAAGTAATGCCTTTGAAATTTCAAAACGTCTCGGTCTAGCAGAGCACTTGATTCAAAACGCTAAATCACATGTGGGTGTGGATTCTAAAAAGGTCGAAAATATGATTGCATCTTTAGAAGAAGCTAAACTTAGAGCAGAGAGAGATTATGAAGAGGCAAGAGAAAATTTAAAAGAAAGTGAAGCCTTGAGGGAAGAGCTTAAACAAGAACTAGCTAAAATAAATAAAAATAAAAATCAAATTTATCAGAAGGCAGAAGAAAAGGCTGAAAAAGCTTTAAATAAGGCACGTGAAGAAGCTGAGTTTATTGTCAGTGAGATGCGTGAGATGAAAAATAAGTCTGCCTTTAAAGAACATGAATGGATTGATGCTCAGCGTGTTTTAGAAGAAGCGCAACCAGATTTACAAACTAAGCATCAGTCAGTTCAGAAAGCTAAACCTAAAAAAGTCAATCAATCACTGAAAATAAATGATGAAATTCGTCATCTTGGATTAAATCAGGATGGTGTCATCCTTGATAAATTGAGTGAAGATGAATACTTTGTCCAATTAGGCATGATAAAATTAAAAGTTAAAGCAAGTGACTTAGAAAAAATAAAGTCAAAAAAAGAGTTAGAGCCTGTTGCACGTATAAGAAGGACGGGTTCTGCTGTAAAAACAGAGCTTGATTTACGTGGCGAAAGATATGAAGATGCCCTACTTAAGTTAGATGATTACTTAGATCAAGCTATCTTAGCAAATCATTCTGTTGTATCAATTATTCATGGAAAAGGAACAGGTGCCTTAAGAGAAGGTGTCACAAAAAAACTAAAGCTTCATCCGCAAGTTAAAGCCTATCGATTAGGGAATCAAAATGAAGGTGGAAGTGGAGTAACAGTTATAGAATTGAATTAGTATTCATTTTCTGTTACGATAGTGTTAACATAAAATTCACACGAAGACTTCCACCTTATCTGGAGGGGTTAGTATGGTATTAGATAAGCTTGCTAAAATATTAATTGCTGTTGCTAGTGTCTTTATTGTGCTTGGTGTTATTTACTGGATAATGAATT
>JASLIE010000251.1 GCA_030152985.1 Bacillaceae bacterium | reverse complement strand
TCCTCTACTTGCTAAAATATGCGCTTGTTCTCTTGCTTCACCAATTTGTCGTGCTTGTTTTTCATTTCTAAAGACTAGAAATTGATCTCCTGCTTCAGGCACACCACTTAAACCTGTAATCTCAACAGGTTTTGACGGTTCTGCATGCTCAACGCGCTCACCTAAGTCATCGACCATTGCTCTAACGCGTCCATAAGTATTTCCAACAACAATTGGATCGCCAACATTTAAGGTACCATCTTGAACAAGTAAACTTGCTACAGACCCACGTCCTTTATCAAGCTGAGCATCAATCACTGTACCAAATGCTACTTGTTTAGGGTTTGCTTTTAATTCAAGCATTTCTGAAACAAGTAAAATCATTTCAAGTAAGTCCTCAATTCCTTCACGATTTTTAGCGGAAATTGGTACAAAGATTGTATCACCGCCCCAGTCTTCAGAAATCAAACCGTGTTCGGTTAATTCTTGCATGACACGGTCAGGATTAGCAGATTCTTTATCCATCTTGTTGACCGCAACAATAATAGGTACTTCTGCTGCTTTTGCGTGATTAATTGCTTCGACTGTTTGTGGCATGACGCCATCATCGGCAGCAACAACTAAGATAGCAATATCAGTCACTTGTGCTCCACGCGATCTCATACTTGTAAAAGCTTCATGACCTGGCGTATCTAAAAATGTGATTTTCTTTCCTTGACTCTCAACTTGGTAAGCACCAATGTGTTGTGTTATTCCACCAGCTTCACCGGCTGTTACTTGTGTATCACGAATAGAATCTAATGTTGTTGTTTTACCATGGTCAACATGTCCCATAATAGTTACAACAGCTGGGCGTGAAACTAAATCCTTTTCTTTACTTATTGGACGGTATTTTTCAAAGTCCGTTTCCTCAATCACTTCTTCTCTTTGAGCAGTAAAACCATAATCAGCACAAATAAGTTCAACTGCATCATCATCTAAATCTTCGTTTTTTGTTGCCATGACACCTAGACTCATTAACTTCATAATAATTTCAGATACGTCTTTTTCAAGTAACTGTGCCAAGGCATCTACTGTTAAGGTCTCAGTATAGATAATCGTATTTTCATCGACTTCTTCCTCTTCTTGAACAGTTTCTGTTTGATTTTCTTCTGACTTTTCTTCTAATACTTCTTCTTCTGAAGCATCTTTAAGACCAAAAATTTCTTCTAACTTTTCTTGAACGTCCGCTTCAATTGTTGACATATGGTTTGAAACATCTACTTTTAGTTCCTCTAGCTTTTCTAATACTTCTTTACTCGACTTCTCTATTTCTCTTGCAAATTCATAAATTCTTTTTTTACTCATACGTTCACCTCCAAAATAATTAAGATAGTAGTTCTGCCATTTTATTTGCAAATCCATTGTCTATAATACTAACAGCAACTCTATCTGACTTCCCAATTGCTCTTCCGAGCTCAGTACGCCCTTCAACAATAAAATAAGGCACGTGATAGGACATACATTTATTAACCAGCGTTTTTTTCGAACGCTCACTTATATCTTGTGCAATTAAGACAAGTTTAGCTTGATTTGATTGAACAGATTGAAGAATAAGCTCTTCACCGACTACACACTTTCGCGCACGATAACAAAGTCCTAATAAGTTCAAATGCTTATTTACCTTCATTTACATAGGCTCTCAAGTCTTCATAAATTTGTGAATCTACTTTCATTTTAAAGCTTTGTGATAAGACATTCTCTGCTTCAGCTTGATTAATGACATCGATTTGCTTACTTAAATATGCGCCCCGCCCATTTTTCTTTCCTGTTGGATCAATGAAAACTTCATTTTCTTTTGTTTTTACAATTCGAATTAGTTCATCTTTTGGCATTAATTCTTTTCTAATCAAACATTTTCTCTGAGGTATTTTTCTTTTTTTACTCACCTAAAGACACCTCCACTAATCTTCTTGAACATTTTCTGATGCTTCAGCAATCAGACCTTCTTCTATAGCGACTGACTCACTTTTAATATCAATTTTCCACCCCGTTAACTTGGCTGCTAAACGTGCGTTTTGCCCTCGTTTACCAATAGCAAGCGAAAGTTGATAATCCGGAACGATGACTGTTGTTGACTTATTTTCTTCATCAACAATCACATCAACTACCTTAGACGGACTTAAAGCATTTGAAACATAAACAACCGGATCTTCAGACCATTCAACAATATCGATTTTCTCACCATTTAATTCATCAACGACTGCTTGAACGCGTTGTCCCTTAGGACCTACACAAGAACCTACCGGATCAACATCAGGATCATTTGCATGAACACTTATTTTAGACCTGTCTCCGGCTTCTCTTGAAATAGACATCACCTCAACTGTACCATCATATATTTCAGGAACTTCCATTTCAAATAAACGTTTTAACAAACCTGGATGTGCGCGTGAGATGAATATTTGTGGTCCCTTGCTTGTATTTTCAACTTTTGTAACATAAACTTTTATACGGTCATGCACCTGGTAGTTTTCAGTTGCGATTTGCTCTGTCACTGCAAGCTTAGCTTCTACTTTACCAAGTCCCACATAAACAAAGTTTGAGTCAATTCGTTGAATAATCCCCGTCATGACATCATCTTCCCTATCTTCAAATTCTGAGAAGATAACACCACGCTCTGCTTCACGTACTCTCTGAGTAACAACTTGCTTTGCTGCTTGTGCTGCAATGCGTCCAAAGTTTTTCGGTGTCACTTCGATTTCAACGATATCATCAATATTATATGCTAAATTAATGTCCCTTGCCTCTTCAAGCGTCATTTCTTCTTGATCATTTTCTACCTCTTCTACTACAACTTTACGAGGATAAAGCTTCATTGTCCCGTCATCTTCGTTTAATTCGACACGTACATTTGCACTTGAATTAAAATTCTTTTTATAGGCTGAAATAAGTGCCGCTTCAAGGGCCTCTAATAAAACACCTTTTTCAATACCCTTTTCTTCTTCTAAATGAGATAATGCACTAAATAACTCACTACTCAAGTTCTTTTTCCTCCTTAAAGCATGACAGAGAGTCTTGCTTTAGCAATTTTGGCGAAGGGAATCTCCACTTCTTTTTTTCTTGTTTTATCTTTGTACTCAATTAACGCTATGTCATCTTCAAATGATACTAAAAGGCCTTCATACTCTTTAGCACCTTCAATTGGTGCATATAGTGTTAAGTAAACCTTATAATCAATATGATTTTTAAAATCTTCAATTGTGCGTAAAGGTCTTTCAGCACCCGGTGAAGATACTTCTAAAAAGTAATTTCCTTTAATCGGATCTAATTCATCTAATTTTTCACTTAAAAATTCTGAGGCAATCCCACATTCGGTTAAATCAATGCCCCCAACCTTATCTAAATAAACACGTAAAAACCAATCCGCGCCCTCTTTAACATATTCTACATCAACGAGTTCCCATGCTTTTTCCTCAACAAAGGGGAGCATAATTCCCTGAACAACTTCAATAATTTCTTTCTTCATACAATGACCTCCTTGTAAACGAGATTCTTCTTATTCAACATAAAACCCTTGCCATTAAATTGAGGCAAGGGAAGCGTAGTGCATTTATAATGTATTGAATAGAGAGTGGGCTTTCCCACTCTCATAAAAAACCGCATTATCTTTCTTCACTCATTAGTATATCATATTTAAATCAGTTTTTCAATTTTAAAATAAAGATAACTGGTTCTCATCTTGCATGCCTTCAAGGCTGCCATGATTGTCTAAATGTTCTAAAACGGTCTTAGAAATTTTACTTCTTTGACGGAGGTCTTCTTTTGACAAAAACTCTCCATCTTCTCTTGCTTCAACGATTTTAACTGCAGCATTTGTTCCAAGTCCATCTACAACGTCAAAGGGGGGAAGTAAACTATCGCCATCAACAATAAATTCACTTGCACTGGATTCATATAAATCCACTTTTTTAAATGTAAATCCACGTTCATACATTTCAAGTGAAACTTCTAAAACTGTCAGTAAGTTCTTTTCTTTTGTGCTCGCATCATTACCTTTAGCTTTAATCTCTTTAATTCTACTTCTAAGTGCATCCTTCCCAGCAACCATTGTATCTAGTTCAAAATCACTTGCTCTAATAGAAAAATAGGCTGCATAAAAGTAAATTGGATAATGAACTTTAAAATAAGCAATCCGAACTGCCATTAAAACATAAGCTGCAGCATGAGCTTTAGGGAACATATACTTAATTTTCTTACAGGAATCAATATACCAAGGTTGAACACCGTTACGAATCATTTCTTCTTCCCATTCCGGCTGGAGACCTCGTCCTTTTCTGACTGATTCCATAATTTTAAATGCTAAAGATGCCTCGAGTCCTTGTTGCATGAGATAAACCATAATATCATCACGACACCCTATAACCTCTGATAATTCACATGTTCCATTATTAATTAATTCTTGTGCATTACCTAGCCAAACGTCTGTTCCGTGTGAAAGCCCCGAAATAATGACAAGTTCAGCAAATGTACTTGGCTTGGTTTCTTCTAACATCTGACGCACAAAGGATGTTCCAAATTCAGGCACACCAAGTGTACCTGTTTTAGTACCTATTTGTTCAGCAGTAACCCCCAATGACTCTGGACTTGAAAAAATCTTCATGACTTCCGGATCATCTAAAGGAATAGTCGTTGGGTCGATACCAGTCAAGTCTTGTAACATCCTAATCACCGTTGGATCATCATGACCAAGAATATCAAGTTTTAATAAGTTATCTTCGATCGAAT
>JASLIE010000228.1 GCA_030152985.1 Bacillaceae bacterium | reverse complement strand
GTCATACCAATACGCCAATTGTATGCCTTCCTAATGGCATTAAAATAGAGTTAATAAACAATGTGGTAAAAGAAGAGGATATAACAATTCGATGAATAAGACACAAAGACTTACAATCCTTACTATGCTACTGGCGATGGCGATTACGGTAAGTATGATTGAATCTCAGGTAGAAATAGGTATACCCGGCGTTAGGTTGGGACTGGCAAATGCTTTAGGTTTGTTGGCCCTTTCTATTTTTGGTGTTAGAGAAATGTTAATTTTAAATTTAATGCGTGTTTTAATTGTTGGATTAATGCGAGGAACGTTACTTTTCAGTCCTGGATTTTGGATTAGCTTCTCTGGAACATTTTTAAGTAGTATAATGGCTATTATCGCTACTAAAACAAAAGTATTTACAGATTACGGTGTCAGTTTAGTATCCGCTACATTTCATAATATAGGACAAGTTTTATTTGTTGCATTTTTAACCAAAACGCCAATGTTAATTTTTACATACCTTCCTTTTATGCTGATTCTTGGAATCCCAACTGGTTGGATTACAGGGAATGTTGTAAAATCCATTAAAGATAGGTTATTAATTAAAAATAGCCTTTAAATGTGGTATTATTAAAGACATGGTGGTGATATTGTGAAAATTAAAATTTCTGATTTACAAAAGATTCAAAATGAATTAGATTCTAGAATCTTTGACAAGCATAAAACAAGTCGTCAAGAGACAAGGAATGATAGAATTCTTGCGTTGTTAGTAGAGGCGGGAGAGCTTGCCAATGAGACACGTTGTTTTAAATATTGGAGCGTTAAAAAGGCTTCTGATAAGGCTTTAATATTTGAGGAATTTTCAGATGTGCTTCATTTTTCTTTATCGCTTGGTATTGATATAGATTTTGATGAAGATATTATTGAGTATGATGAAAGTGAATTAAGTTTAAACGAGCAATTCATGTTGCTTTTTGAACGTATTCATAATTTTCAAAAGTTTAATTCAAAAGACAGTTATGTAGATTTGATGCAGACGGTTTTTGAGTTAGCGCAAAGTTTGGGTATGAATGAATCAATGATTAGAGAAATGTATTTGATGAAAAATGAAAAAAATCACCAAAGACAAGATAACAATTATTAAGAAGGAGGATATATATGGGGAAGAAAAAATTGCCTGAAGCATATGGCGAGATTGATTTAAATTTACTTTGTGATTTAACACTTGCGAACGGAATTTCTGGACATGAGAAAGAAGTTGCAGGTGTTTTTAAAGATTGGATTAAGGACAGCGTAGATCGTATCGAGTACGATAATCTTGGCTCAATTGTGGCTATTAAAGAAGGAAAAGAAACTGGTCCTAGACTTATGTTTGCTGGACATATTGATGAAATAGGGTTTTTAGTCAAAAACATTGATGAAAACGGCTACTTACGAATTCATCCTGTTGGGGGATGGTGGCCACATGTTCTGTTATCGCAGCCAGTGATCGTAATGACACGTGATGAAAGAATGTATACCGGTGTGATTGGATCACAAGCACCTCATGGAATGAAGCCAGAAGTTAGAAATAAAGTAATGGATATTAAAGATTTGTTTGTGGATATTGGAGTGTCTTCCAAAGAGGAAGCAATGGATATTTTAGGAATCCAAATTGGGGACATGGTTGTGCCAAAAGCAGATTTTCACGTGCTTGCTAATCCAAATTACTTGATGAGTAAAGCTTGGGATAATCGAGTGGGTGCGGCGATCGTTGTGGATGTGCTGCGTGAATTAAGAGAAGAAGAAACAGATGCAACCATTTATGGTGTAGGAACTGTTCAAGAAGAAGTAGGTTTACGCGGTGCTAAAACAAGTGCACAAATGATCAATCCAGATGTTGCGATTACGCTTGATGTAACGATTGCAACAGACACTCCTGGTGAAGATAATCGTATTAAGTTAGGCGTTGGTGCAACTTTAGAGGTGATGGATGGCTCTTATATAGGTCATAAAGGACTGCTATATTATCTACAGGACTTATCTAAAGAAATGGGAATAGAAAATCAATTAGAAATTCTATCTGCTGGGGGAACTGATTCAGGTGAAATTCATAAAGTTCATGATGGTGTAATCGCTCTAACCGTATCAATTCCAGCTCGTTATATTCATTCTCATTACGGAATTATTCATCGTAAAGACTATGCCGACACTGTTAAGTTGTTAGCTGAATTTTCTAGACGTTTAGATAATGAATTACTTGATGAGTTAAAATCATACAAACAAAAGTAAAGGGGGGTAGATATGTTAAAAGAAGAGATATTTATTCAAAAACCGATCGAGGAAGTTTGGGATTTTATTGTGCTAGAGTACGCAAAAAGTTTTAAATGTAGTCCATCTCAATTAAAGGGTAAAACTACTGAGTCGGTTGCGCGCACATTTACCAATAAAGAATTTCAAATTACACAAACAGTAACTGAAGTTATTGATAAAGAACGCATTGAAGTTGTTTCAGAAAATAATAAAGATAGAGTATTGACGGGGTATTCTTTGATAGAAGATGAAGATGGTACTTTCCTAACCACTTATGAAAAAGGTGAGGGTAAAGAGAGTCGTCTTAGAACTTGGAACTATAAATTATGGAGCATGCCACTGTTAAGAAGATCCACAGTTAAAAGACTACGTCAAAGAGTGGAAAGTATTAAATATATTTTAGAAGAAGAGAAAGTTGAGGAATAGTATGTTTTATATTCAATCTCCAATGAAACGTGATTTTTTCATTGAGCTATTAAATGGTCAAACCATTGATGAAGTTA
>JASLIE010000213.1 GCA_030152985.1 Bacillaceae bacterium | reverse complement strand
TAGTCGGTATGATGACACTCTATTATGTCGGAAAATTAATGATTCCTTTTATTATTGCCTTTTTTCTTTCACTTATTATTAACCCTCTTGTTGACTTTCTTCAAAACAAAACGAAAATGTCACGTGGTTTTTCTGTCTTCTTTTCGATCATTATTATTTTAGCCATTATTTCAACGGCGATCACACTGCTCGTCAATGAAATCATTTCAGGTTTTGCCCACCTATCTAAAATTGTACCTGAACGTTTCAATCAACTAACAGAATATATCCAGACCTTTTATAGTGAACAGGTCATTCCGGTTTATAATAATTTACTCATTATCTTTAGAGACTTAGACAGTTCTCAGCGAAGTACAGTCCTTGATAGCATGCAACTCATCGGAACTAAACTCACCGCCGCCTTCAGTACCGGCGCACAAGCGACTGCTAACGGACTTTATAATTTAATTTTAAAACTGCCGAACATGGCGACTATTCTTGTTATCTCACTCTTGGCCACATTTTTTATGAGCAAGGATTGGTATCGTCTTGTCATGAAAGTACATAAGGTCGTACCTGAGCGCGTTCATAAGAAAATAAATCAAGTGAATGAAAGCTTACAAAAAGCCTTACTTGGTTTTTTAAAGGCTGAAATTAAACTGACCTTTTTAACTGCAGTGACTGTTTTTATTGGCCTTTCAATTATGCGGGTTGAACATGCCTTAACCATCGCCTTAATCGTTTGGATCATTGACTTTTTACCCTATATCGGAGCGATTTTAGTCTTCTTACCTTGGACCATTTATGCCTTCTCAACAGGAGACACCGGACTTGGGATCGGGCTTTCGATTCTTTATGGAGTGATTGTCGTTCAAAGGCAACTGATCAAACCGAAAATCCTTTCATCAAGTATCGGGATTACACCACTGGCTACACTTTTCACCATGTTTGTTGGTTTTAAATTAATTGGTTTTTTCGGAATTATCTTAGGACCTTTAAGTTTTATCTTGATTAAGACCTTATATGAAACGAATATTCTAAAGACGGTGTGGACCTATATCCAAGAGGGTCGATCAAATTAAACGTTTATTTTTTGTTTAGATATGTTTAAGAATTAACTGAGGTGGTATACAAGAAACATAATAAACAAGGAGGAAGATAAAAATGAGTTTCAAAGATAAAATGAGCGGTGCAGCAGATAAAGTTAAAGGTGAAGCGAAAGAATTAGAAGGTAAAGCACAAAAAGGCTTAGGTGAAGCAAAAGAAAAACTTTCTGAAGCTGGCGATAAGGCAAAAGCAAAAGCTGACGAAGTTGGTCATGATATTAAAGAAAAAACAGACGAAGTTAAAGAGAAGTTCAACAAATAAATTAAATATTAAGGAGTGACACACATGGGTATTTTATGGTCTTTAATCGTAGGTGGACTCATTGGTTGGTTCGCAGGATTAATTCTAGGCAAAGACGTTCCCGGCGGTGTCATCGGTAATATTATAGCTGGTATTATTGGTGCATGGTTAGGTTCTGTAATTTTAGGTGAATGGGGACCCGAGATGGGTGGATTCTACCTCGTTCCAGCACTAATAGGGGCGGCAATTGTTGTCTTCGTTATTAGTATTATCTTAAAATCATCTAGTAAATAAGAAAAAGAGCTTTTAGTTTTAAAACTAAAAGCTCTTTTTTTATGACCAAATCTGCTTCAAGTTCTCGAAGATCTGTTTGGTTAATTTTCTTCCTTCTTTAGCAAGTGGTGTATTTAAGCGATAGAGTAAATCGGTATCTTTTCTTCTTCTAATATCACTAATCGCTTGCACAATCGCATCTTTAACAATTTGCACATCCGCTTGGCTTGGGTTTTCTGCTGGAATATCATCAAGTAAATCTGTTAGAGCTCCTAATCTTTCAAAGGAAGCTACATCATAGGCCATGGCCGGAATTTCTTTAGCCACCTCATCAAGTTCATCAAGTGAACGCTTGGTAATTCGAGCAGTCGCCTCTTTTGACATCACGTGCACATTCACTGCTTTTTGATTCAAGGCAATCATCCGGTTAGCCTGCAGACCGTGTGCTAAAAAGGCACCTGAGATGGCCATACCTGGAATAAAAGCAACGATGGGATGCTGATTTAGACGCGCCTTAACATAGGCATTGACAGAGGCTGCAAGCGCTTGGTGAATACCAAGCAATTCCTCATTGTAACCATATGCCTGACTCGGCGAATCAACAATCGCAATAATGGGCCTTTTCACTAACTTTTCTTGATCTTCTTTAACAACTTTTTCAATTTCTGATGCGATCACCCAGCCTTCACGAAGACCAAATTCACCCTGACGTACACGGTAGAAAGGATTACTTTCATCTTTTACAACTGAAATGAACAAGGCATCTTCACCTAAAAAATCACTGTAAGCCGTTCGAACAGTTGAAATAGGTGATTTATTTTCACTTTTACTTAAAGCCTTAAACCAATCAAAACCAGGACCTGAGCTCGCCTTATTATTTGCTTCATTGATTGTAACTGCTTCTTGATTTAAGGCAAATAAACGACGGGCATCTGCTGGACTTAACTTCTCACTTGGATCAAAGGCATGAAGTAGGTGGAGAAATTCAGCTGTCTTTTCACTCTTGATTGGATGCGATTCTTTAAATGAGCGCTCAACTGCTTTTTTTAGAGCTTGAAGATCATCTTCAACTAAATAATCCGCAAGACCTGTTTCAACCCTTTGCTTGCTACCTGATGTTTCCTTAATTTTTTCCCGATCACTTGCATCAAACTCTGCTTTTGTCGCTTCTGTTTCGATAACTTTCGGACCATTTAAGCTTAAGTGAGTCCCCTCTGTCATAATAATAGATGAACAAAGGGCTGCTGCAATCCCCATGCCACCGTAAGCACCAATTCGACCTGCAACAATAGCTGTCACCGGTGTGACTTCCCTTAAACTCACAATACTTGAATGAATGTCAGCGATACCGAGTAAGCCGTAGTTAGCTTCTTGCAGACGAATCCCGCCTGAGTTAAAAATAATCATGACACGCAGTTTCTTTCCTGCTTGAACTTCTTTTTTGGCTAAATAAAGGGCCCCTGAAACTTTGATTCCAGATACCTTCCCTATCCCTCCCCCTCTGAAGTTTCCGTCAATTGAAATCAATAGGGCTTCCTCAGCCCCAAACTTCCCACGCGCTATAACAATGCCATCATCAGCTTGGGTTTCAATGCTTTGTTGTTTTAAGATGGGTGAATGGAGTGCTTCTTCACCTAACAATTCTTCAAAACTTCCTTCATCTAATAAAGCTATCGCACGTTTTCTTGCTGAGAGTTCACTAAATTTCACTTGAGACAAGTCAATCACTCCGTTCGCTTATTTTTTTCTTGATCTAAATTTTCAAAAATCTGGCGTACACTTGAAATAACATAAGTATTATGGCTGTTCATGAGTTTGGTGAGTTCATATTTCTTCTTCTGTTCAAGTAGTTTTAGGATTTCTTCATGTTCACTAAGTGACTTTTTCATATTACCTGGCTGAGCAAAAGACAAATACTGAACACGTAGAAGTTGTCCAGCTAAGCGTGGGTAAAGATCAATCAGTGGTTTACTCCCGCTTAATTTAACGAGTTGAAAATGAAATTCATAATTAAGTTGTGTATAAGTGTAAACGTCTTCTGTCTTCATTTTAATGACTAAAGCTTTTAAGTCTCTGAGCTCTTGCTGCTTCACTTCACTAAAATCGAGTCGGGCAAGGGCCATTTCCTCAAAAGTATTTCGAATAGCTAATAAATCAGTTAGATCATTTAAACTAAAGTCCCGAACGACTGCACCACGGCGTGGGATACGTTCAACAAGTCCTTCTTTAGTTAATAAATAAATTGCTTCTCTAACAGGCGCCCGACTAGTGCCAAATTTATCGGCATAATGTTTTTCAACGAGCTTGTCCCCTGGCGAGAGTTTACGTGTGATAATATCTGCGACAATTTCTTCGAATATCACTTCAGCTAAAGATTCTGAAGGCATTCTATCCCTCCATTCGGTCGACCGTTTCAATTTATTATATAGTCAATATTCTGAAGATTCAAGCTCAGATGTATGAATTGTTGTTTTTAATGCTTAAATATCAGGTATTCTTTGTTTTTTTGGTCGACAAAAAAACGAGCCTTAAAGCAATAAGCTTCAAGACTCGTTCTATTTAATTACGAATTGATTCGGCGTCTAATACTTGCAATCATTAAACCGGTGATTAACAAAGCAAAACCAATTGTAGCAATTGTAAAGAATGTTGTTGCTGTTTTTGGTAATTTTTCTTTCGCTTCTTCTTTACTTTCTCTTTCTGAAACTGGCTTCTGGTCTAGTTTACCTCCGCCTGTTGAAAGGTCTGTGCCTGGCTTACCGTCTGTGCTTGGTTTACCGTCTTCACCTGGTTTACCATCTTCACCTGGTTTGCCGTCTTCACCTGGTTTACCATCTTCACCTGGCTTACCATCTTCACCTGGTTCACCATCTTCACCTGGTTCACCATCTTCACCTGGAGTTTCGCCACCCTCTGGATCTGTCGGTGTTTCGCCACCCTCTGGGTCTGTCGGCGTTTCGCCACCCTCTGGGTCTGTCGGCGTTTCGCCACCTTCTGGATCTGTTGGCGTTTCACCACCCTCTGGATCTGTTGGCGTTTCACCACCCTCTGGGTCTGTCGGCGTTTCACCACCTTCTGGGTCTGTTGGCGTTTCACCACCCTCTGGATCTGTCGGACTCTCATCCTTAGCTAAATCAGTAATGCGTCCTTCAATTTCAGGGTCAACCTGGCCGTCT
>JASLIE010000256.1 GCA_030152985.1 Bacillaceae bacterium | reverse complement strand
TAATTGACTGAGCACATGCACGTGCACGACGTAAATCCTTATGTGGATTATCTAAGTTAGGTTGATCCGTTGTGTAAGCATGTACTGTTGTCATCAGACCATTAATTACACCAAAGTGATCATCTAATACTTTTGTAATCGGGGCTAAGCAGTTTGTTGTACACGATGCATTTGAAATAACATCATCTGTTTCAGGATTATAAACTTCTTCATTTACACCTAAAACAATTGTTTTATCCACATCTGTACCTGGTGCTGTGATAACTACTTTTTTTGCTCCAGCCTGAAGATGACGACTTGCGCCTTCTTTACTGTTAAAGACACCTGTAGCTTCTATAACAACATCAATATCTAAGTCTTCCCACGGTAACTCCTCAGGATTACGTGAATTAACATGGTGAATTTTTTCACCATTAATTTCAAAACCATTTTCTACGACATTCACATCATGCTCAAAAATTCCATGAACGCTATCATATTTAATCAAATGAGCGAGTGTTTCTTCTGGATAACTGGCATTAATTGCAATAATGTCTAAATCCTTATCTAAAATTGCTTGTCTAAACACCATTCGGCCAATACGCCCAAATCCGTTAATTGCTACGCGAGTTCTTCTCATGTTAAAAAATCCTCCCAAAATATATGTGTTATACTCTCTAGTTTTTATCCATAATTAGTATAACATATTAAAAGTAAAAATCACTCTAAAACTGGCGCTTTTTCAACATTTTCTAATTTCTAATCCGTCTCCGGGATAAAAAAGTCCCGCCAAGAGTCGTTCTAATGCTTTTGTCTAATTGTGATAAAAGTGTGACACTTAAAGTGATTCCCATCTTTTTAATAGATTTTCTAACTGCTGTCTAGAATTTTCACGCGTTCCTGTATTATCAATAATCGCATCTGCTAACATCTTTTTCTTGTCAATACTTATTTGAGAATTAATTCGTGATCGAGCTTCATCTACACTAGATTGATCTCTTTTTACTAGGCGTTCAAGTTGAATCTCTTCTGTCACATACGAAACGATTACTTTATCAACATAATCAATTAAATCACTCTCATAAAGAAGCGGAATATCTAAGACAACACAAGGTACTTTACTTGATTTATAGGCCTCTCTTTGTCTAATCATTTCTTCTCTTATTGCCGGATGGACGATACTATTTAACTTTTCACGTTTCTTATCATCATTAAATACTATGTTTCCAAGCTTTTTACGATCAAACTCGCCATCAGATTGTAAAATATCTTTTCCAAAATACTTAACTACTTGGTTATAGGCTGGTTTTCCCTTCTCTACGACTTCACGTGCGATTAAATCAGCATCGACAACAGGTATATTTAACTCTCTAAACATTTCTGAAACTGTACTTTTTCCTGTTGCAATACTACCTGTAAGGCCGATTACTAAAGTCATCTCATGCTTCCTCCTTTTTTTGACAGAGCGGACAAATGTGTGTACCACGTCCGGATAATTTAAATTTTTCAATTAAAGTTCCACACGCTTTACATGCCTTACCTTCTTGCTGGTAGACATAAAGCTCTTGTTGAAACATTCCCATTTCGCCCTCACCATTTACATACGAACGGATTGTTGTCCCACCTTTTTTTACTGCCTTGTCTAAAACATCATAACTTTTTTTAAATATGGCTTCAATTTCTTCGTTAGTTAAAGTATTTGCACGACGCATCGGATGAATACCAGACAAAAATAAGACTTCATCAACATAAATATTTCCAAGACCTGCAATAATTGTTTGATCAAGTAATGCAGGTTTGATAAAACGACTTGTTCTACTTAACTTTTCTTTTAAATAATCAAAGTTATAGGCTGCTTCAAAAGGATCAGGGCCTAGTTTGTTTAGTGGTTTTGTTTCTAAATATATTTCTTTGGGATAAACATGCATCGTACCAAACTTTCTTACGTCGTTATAATGTAATTCTTCTTTATCTGTTAACTTAAAAATTACGTGAGTGTGTTTATCTTTATCTGTTCCTTCTGGATAAACAGCATACTTTCCTTCCATTCTAAGATGAGATATCAAAATATCATCATCTAATACAAACAAAATAAATTTCCCTTTTCGCTTAATATCATGAATTTTTTGCTTAACAACAGTTTGTTTAAAAACATTAATATCATCTGGATGTTTAATTATTTTCGGCCAAAAAATTTCAACATCCTTAATCTCTTTACCAATTAAAAATTGTTTTAAAGTCTTTCGAATAGTTTCAACTTCTGGTAACTCTGGCATTTATTCAACTCCTAATCTGCATCAAACCAGCTTTTCCCATAGGAATAATCCACCTTAAGCGGAACATCAAGCTTAACTGTTTCTTCCATTACACGCGGAACAAGCTCTTTAATTTGTTCAAGCTCTTCCTTTGGTACTTCTAAAATCAACTCGTCATGAACTTGAAGAAGCAAGGTTGATTTTAAACTTTCTTTTGCTAAGACTTCATTTAGATCGATCATTGCCTTCTTTATAATGTCTGCGGCACTTCCTTGAATCGGTGTGTTCATCGCAGTTCTTTCAGCAAAACTTCTTTGGTTAAAGTTACGACTTGTAATATCCGGTAAATATCTCCTTCTATTCATAATCGTTGTCACATAACCATGATGCTTAGCATCTTTTACAATATCTTTCATATATTCATCTACTTTAGGATAAATACTTAAATATTTATCAATAAAGTTTTTTGCTTCTTTTCGCGTAATATTTAAATTTTGTGATAAACCATAATCACTAATTCCATAAATAATTCCAAAGTTAACCGCCTTTGCTTGACGTCTCATCGAGCTATCGACCTCTGCTTCTTTTACATGAAATACATCTGAAGCTGTCTGAGTGTGAATATCTTTACCTTCTTTAAAAGCCTCACTTAACTTCTCATCGCCTGAAATATGTGCTAAAACACGGAGTTCGATTTGAGAGTAGTCTGCTGCAAATATATACCAATCATCGTGTGATGGAACAAAAGCCTTACGTATCTTTCGACCTTCTTCTAGACGTATTGGTATGTTTTGAAGATTTGGTTCAGTCGAACTTAGGCGCCCCGTTTGTGTTAATGCCTGATTAAATTGAGTATGAATTTTTCCTGTTTCAGGATAAATAACCTTTAACAAGCCTTCTATATAAGTTGAGTGAAGTTTTTTTAGTTGACGATATAACAAGATTTCTTTAATAATATCATGCTCACTCTCTAACTGCTCTAGCACATCAGCGGCAGTCGAATAACCTGTTTTTGTTTTTTTAATAATAGGTAAGTTTAATTTTTCAAATAAAATAACCCCTAATTGTTTAGGTGAATTAATATTAAACTCTTCATTAGCTAGGTCATAAATCCTTTGCTCTATAACTTCTAAGCGTTTTGTTAATTCATGATCCATCTCTTCAAGTGTTGATTGATTAACTTTAATTCCCGCAATCTCCATTTGTGTTAAAACGCTTGCTAAAGGAAGTTCTAAATCTTCAAAAAGATGAATTTGATCATTTGATTTCATTCCTTCAATTAGATCAGCTTTTAACTCTATGAGAGCTGCATTCTTTTTAGCAACATGTTCTGCAACAATTGGAAATTCAGGTAAGTGACGTTTCTTACCTTTACCATAAATATTTTCATCTAAATCAACATAACGATGTCCTAAACGTCTTGATATCACAGAGATTGATTCGTTTTTTTGTGCCGGATCAACCAAATAAGCCGCCAGCATGAAATCGAAATCTACCCCCTTCAAAAGAAGACCTTCTTTATGAAGTGTGACTGTTGCTGACTTTAAATCAAAGACTGATTTAAGTTTTTTTTCATCAGCTAAAAAGTCAATAAACTGCTTTGAGCTTTTTGCTGTATCAAGACTAAATACATAATTTCCTGTTTGATTGATCAAACCAATTGCTATAATAGGTGCTGTATGATAATTTGATTCATTAGATTCAATCACTAATATAGAGTTCGATACGAGCATATCAGTTTTAATTTCATTAATTACTTGATATTCAATCTTTTTTTCAACTTTTTCTTCTTCCCCACCAAATCGTTCAATAAGTGAACGAAATTCAAGTTTTTGAAAAAGTTCGATAAGCTCTTTATCCTCATAACCTTCGTACTTTGTCTCATTTAAACTTAACTCAATTGGACTTTCTTGATTAATTGTAACTAAGTCTTTACTTAAATAGGCTGAGTCCTTATAAGTTCTTAAATTTTCATTTAATTTTTTTGCCGTAATCTGATCAAGATTCTGATAAATTTCATCAACTGTTCCATATTCTTTAAGTAGTTTTGTTGCTGTCTTAATTCCAACACCCG
>JASLIE010000209.1 GCA_030152985.1 Bacillaceae bacterium | reverse complement strand
CCTGCGTAACCAATTCCAAAAATTAGTGCTTTTTCGAACTTGGGAATCTCAGCTTCTTCCGCTTGACCTTTAAGTGATTCAGCAACTTGAGCAGTAATGGCAAGACCCATTGGAATCATCATCATGACCGCCGCTGTGTTTGAAACCCACATCGATAAAAAACCCGTCGCAATCATAAAGCCCAGTAAAATACGCTGTGTACTTGAGCCGATAACTGAAATAATAATTAAGGCAATTCTTTGATGTAAATTCCATTTCTCCATAGCTAAAGCTATAAAGAAGCCACCTAAGAAAAGGAAAATAATGTCATTTCCATAAGCAGAAGTAACTGTCCCACTATCTAAAGCACCAGTTAAGGGTAAGAGTAGAATCGGTAGCAATGACGCAACTGGAATCGGAATCGCTTCAGTTATCCACCAAGTAGCAACCCAGGCAGTCACTGCTAAAACAGCCTTTCCCTCAGCAGCTAACCCTTCAGGTGAGAAGAAAAACATTAAGCTAATAAATAGCGTCGGACCGAGTAAGAGTCCGATCATTTGTGCTTTTGTGTATGATTTATCTGCATCTTTTTTTCTATTTTCGGGGCGATGAGGTGGTTCTGTCATTAATTGCGATGCATCTTTCATCGCTTTTTCTTGAGCCTTTGTTGTTCCTTCACTTGAAAAGAAATTAAGTAATTTTTTAGTTTCATCATGTGAAGTCCAGAGCTTATTTAACACGCTTTCAAATGCAAATTTCATTAATTTACCTCCGTTAATAACTGTTATACATGTCTGTCTAAATTCATTGTAAACTGTTATATAACTGAGTAGCGTTTAAATAAGTATTATTAGATTTTTGTAACTTAAAAAAGTAAGCTTATTTTATATATGCTTGTAGAATATCTTCTTTAACTGGGTTAACTTTAAACAAACTCAAAGGACGTCCTCGCTCTTGATAACTGACATCAAGCGTTAAATAATGATTCTCCGTTAAATAGTTTAAATATTTACGTGTTGACACACGTGAAATCCCGATTGTCTTGGCCAATTCATGTGCTGAAAAACTTTTTCTTTCGTTTAAAGCTGCCTCAATGACACGTTGCAATGTATGCTTTGTTAAACCTTTTGGTAAGACTTCTTTTGTTTGGCTCGCAATCGTATCCTTAAGCAAAAAGTGATCGAGCTCTGCTTGCGTTAATTGCTCATTATTCTTCAAAGAACGATACTTGACTGCATATTGTTTAAGCGCTTCTTTAAAACGTTCATAAGTAAAAGGTTTTATTAAATAGTCAATTGCCCCTAGACTAAGCGCTTGTTTAACTATTTCTATGTCATTTGCAGCTGTAATCATGATTACATCAATCGCTAAGTTTTCTTTGCGAATCTCTAAAAGCAAATCTACACCCAACTCTTCTTCTAAATAAACATCTAATAAAATAAGGTCTACTCTTTCTCTTTTATAAAAAGTCTTAGCCTCTTCAATCGTTTTAGCATGTCCCTTAAAAGCAAAGCATTCAATTGTCTCTAAGTACCTCGCATTAAATTTCGCTACCATCGGGTCATCTTCCACTAGTAACACATTAATCATGTCATGCCTCCTCATACGGTATAATGACTTGAAATCTTAAACCCTGATGTTCATTTAAACTCACTTCTAAACTTCCCTCTAATTTATCTACAAGCTCACTCACTAAATAAAGACCATAACCACGTGCTTTACCCTTATGTGAATAACCCCGCTTAAATAATTGCTTAAGATCAGGTAGATTTAAATACTCATTTGAATCTTCAATAAAAAAGTAAAAATAACCACAACTAAAGTCCGTTTCAATGTAAACCGTCTTGTCATTTCCATCCATTTCAACCACGGCTTCAACTGCATTATCATAAAGATTGCCAATGATAGTTAAAATGGCATCCACTGTTTCTGTATTTTTTAATTTTGGAACAGCATGTTCGCCGACTAGCTCAGTTTCAACACCGCTTTCCCTTGCTTCGCTAAACTTATGAATAAGGTAGCCTGCAATGACAGGATCTTTAATGTACTCTGTCACAGATCCCATATCCTGTTGATAATTTTCAGAAATAAAGGCGAGATACTCTTCAAGTTCTTCGTAAGATTCAGTTTGGACCATGGCACTAATAATCTGTAATTTATTCATAAATTCATGCGTTTGGACACGTAAAGTTTCTGCAAAGGCTTCTGCCCCTGATAAACGTTCAACAAGTACTGTTAGCTCGGTTTTATCCTGAAATGTTGCCAGTGCAGCTACAATTTCATCTTTATGAATAACTGGAATACGATTAATCACAATATCAATTCCGTTAATATTTCTTTCCTGATTATAGCTCGGTTTACCTGTCTCAAAGACACTCTCAAGTGAGGTGTGTGAAAAGGTATCAGGTATTTTTGATAAATCGTCTGAAAAATCAAGCCCTGCACGTCTAAATAAATCTTTTGCTGCTTGGTTAATTAACAAGACTTCAGAGTCTTTATTGATTGCAACCAATCCTTCACGAACTGATTCAATGACTGCATCACGCTCGAGTAGTAACTGAGCAATTTCTTGCGGTTCTAAACCAAACAAGGTTTTTTTCAAGCGTCTGGCAATCATCACCGCACCAATGATCCCTAAAACAAGCCCTACAACAACACCTACAACACTTGTAATTAGATCTTTAAATAATTGGTCTTCAATATCTGAATACATTATCCCAACGGCCACGACACCAACCTGCTCATCGCCATCAAAAACAGGTGCAAAAGCACGCAAAGACTTACCGAGAGTTCCTTCTGCAAGTGATGTATAAAACTGACCTTTTAAGGCCTCTTGCTCATCACCACCAACAAAGGGCTTACCTATCAACTCTTTATTCGGATGCGTCCTTCTCATCCCATCCATATCCATAACAACAACATATTCCAAGTTTGTATCGGACTCAACCTTTCGAGCGTAATCAATAATTTCTTGATTCGCCCCACCATTTGCTAGGCCATCAATTAAGACTTGTGAGTAACTCATCGTTCGAGCAGTATCCATTACACGTTGTTTCTGAGAGTTTTCAAGACCTTCAACCGCCTTACTTCCGATTAAATAACCCGTAATTGAAAGCGAAGTTAAAATAACAAAACAAATCAGTAAGGTTAATTTAAGTTGAAAACTTAAGCCCTCTTTTTTTTCTTTCATAATAAACCCCTCTAAAAAAGCAGGGAAAGTTTCTCCCTACTTTTTTATATATTTAATAGTTCGCGAATGTCATCTTCACTCAGTGCTTGTAACATCTCTTCACCTGGCTGGATTACTTTGCTGATTAACTCTCGTTTTTTCTGCTGTAATTCGTAAATCTTCTCCTCAATTGTTCCTTCTGTGATAAAACGAATCACTTGTACGACTTCCTTTTGACCAAATCGGTG
>JASLIE010000255.1 GCA_030152985.1 Bacillaceae bacterium | reverse complement strand
ACTTTAATGTCAATCTAAAATTATTGTTATAATATTTCATTCCATAAAAAACAAGGATTATTGTTGTGATTGACAACCAAAATGTAAAATACCCTATTTGATCTTGATAGAGTGATAAACTTGAATAAATAGGCATCATTCCGAAAACATAATCTATAATCTCATTATGTAATAAAACGATTCCAGCTATGAATAAATGACTCATTTGAAATTTATAGTAAGGTATATAAAGTAGACCTTGAATAGCCATGCCTAGATGCGAAGCAATTAACATATAGCCTTGCCAAGTTAAGCCACCTTCAAGAGATAAGGTTAAAAGATTCATTACAACAGCCCAAACTCCATATTTAAATAAAGATGTGACTGCTAGTGCCTCAATCAACTTATTATGTCGATCAAAAAGAAAAAGTAAAAGAAAGATAGTAAAAAACAAACTTGCCGTTGGACTGTCAGGAACAAATGGCAAGAAATGTATAGGTGTTATTTTCAACTGACTTCCATACCAAATATAACCATAAATTGTTCCAAATAGATTAATCAAAAATAAGATTAATACAAAGCTTTTATGAGTTAACATTAAATTCAGGGGTAATTTATTCATATTTACACCTACTTTAGTTTAAAAAAACACCTTTACCCTAAAGGCAAAGGTGTTTTTTTATTCATCTTCATTTGAAGTTAATATAAAGTCTACAAGTTCTTCTAATTCTTCATCTGATCCTGTAAACATGTCGGCAGGCATATCACCAATACCGTTTTGAGCAATATCAGCAATTTGATCTCCGTCTAGGTCAAGTTCAAGTAAAGATGGTCCTGCTGCACCACCCTCTAATGAATCACCATGACAGCTTAAACAACTTTCAGAGTAAACATCGTATCCAGCATGTTCAACATCAATTGTTATGTCATTTGGATGGATTGGTTTATTATCCTCTGCAATTTGTTTCCAGTCTACTGCTGCAGCTGATTCATATGTTAGCCACATCACTGAAACGAGTGCTAAAAGCATCATACTTACAGCAATCGGTCTTTGAGCTGGTCTTCTTCCTGGCCCATTATCTAAGAATGGCGCAAGTAATAAAGCACCAAAAGCTAATCCTGGTAAAACAAGGATTCCCATAATAATATAAGGTCCACTTGCAAAATCATATTTTAATAATTCATATAAAAATAAGAAATACCAGTCAGGTAGCGGAATATATGCCGCGTCTGTTGGGTCAGCTAAACCTTCAAGTGCAGTTGGAGCTGCAATTGTTACGCTTAAAAAACCAACTAGGAAAACAGATCCTACTAACCACTCTTTAAGTAAAAAGTTTGGCCAGAATGCTTCTGTACGTCCTGGATATTCTGAATAATCTTTGGGTATTTGAGATGTTCTTTCGGCATTCACACGTGAATCACCGACAAAACGCATACCTTTACCTCTTTTCACAGCTTTCCCTCCCTTTTATAGTGGTCCAGCAATACCTTGCCTACGAATTAAAATAAAGTGTACAGCAAGTAAAGCAAATAATGCACCTGGTAAGAAGAAGACATGAATCGCAAAGAATCGTGTCAACGTCTGTGCACCAACAATTGTTGGATCACCAGCTAATAATGTTTTTAAGAAAGATCCAATAAATGGAACTTGTTCTGCGATTTCAAGTCCTACTTGTGTAGCAAAGTAAGCTTTGTTATCCCAAGGTAGTAAGTAACCTGTAAATCCTAAACCTAACATAACGAAGAAGAGTAAAACTCCTACCATCCAGTTAAGTTCACGTGGTTTCTTATAAGCTCCTTGGAAAAACACACGCATTGTATGTAACAATAACATTACGATTACAACACTTGCTCCCCAATGGTGCATACCTCTTACAATTTGACCATGTGCAACCTGTGTTTGTAAGTAATAAACTGATTTCCAAGCGTTTTCAATATCTGGAACATAGTACATTGTTAAAAACATTCCTGATAACACTTGAATTACGACTACGAAAAAAGTTAAACCTCCAAAACAATAAACAAACGCTGAAAAGTGATGCGCTGGGTTAACATGTTCTGGTACTTCGTGGTCTGCAATGTCACGCCAGATAGGCGTAACATCTACTCGATCATCAATCCAATCGTATAATTTCTGTAGCATTTTGAATTACGCCTCCTCTCTAGGGCTTGCTTCTCCGAGAAATAACATTCCGTCTTCAACTTTATGCTCATATACATGCAACGGTGCTAATGGTGGTGTATGTGGAACGTTTGTACCATCTTTGTAGTAGCGACCGTCGTGACATGGGCAGAAAAACTCTCCTGGATGATCCGCGCTTCCTTCCCACGATACGAAACATCCTAAATGTGTACAAAGTGGTGAAAATGCTTGAATTTCACCTTCATCGTCTTTAAATACCCATGCAGTTCGATTAATTTCTGACTCATACCATCCGTCAACTTGCTCTACTTGCCAATCGACTCTTTGTGGTTCTTCCGTAATATCATCAACTGATAACTGAACATTTGTTAAGTCACCATCTGAAGATTTTTCTTTAAGAACAGGGTCAATTGCAAATCTTAAGTTTGGAATTAGCATTCCAGCAGCCATAAATCCACCTAAACCTGTGAGTGAATAGTTTAAGAACTGTCTACGGGATACTTTATTATTTTTCTTGCTCATGGTTTCCCCCCTCTATCACGTTAATCACGGACATAATATTTTTAAATTCTATTACTAGGACATTTATATAATAGCTCAATATGAGTTCTTGGTCAATGAATATCCTATAAAACGCACTTATTTTGCAAATTATACAAGATTTATTGTTTAAGTCTGATTTTTACCAGAATGACTTGATTAATTGTGTAATTTGTTCTACTTGTTCTTTGATTAATTTTTGAGTTTCTTTTGATTTTAAATCACCAGTTTTTATACCAGGTAACCAAATAAGTTCTCCGTTTAATTCTTTCATATATTTTCGCCAATTTGAATCAAAGGTAACATAAACAACTGTTTTAAAGGGTTGTTCTAATAGGTGTTCTGTCCAATGATTTAATCGACTAACTTCAGTTGATAACTCTGTATTTTTCAAATAGTTATAAGTTGGAATTAAAACCGTTCGTCCACTTAATTCCTTTTCTATTTCACGGGAAAATGCCCCTAGAACCTCTCGTTGAAATGCGTCTTCAATCAGTGTTGAATCATCAGAAATATTAAAAGGTTGAATTGGTAATATTGCTGTATCTAAATATTCTTTTGCATCAATATATTTTTCCATATCAGTTTTTTCCCATTTCATTTTCTTCACTCCTGTTTTTTATTCATAATTTTTTTAAGAGCCTTAAAATCACGTCTATCTAAAGCTGCGTTAATTTGTTTTTCTTCGTTTTCTTTTTCTCTTTTAATTAAATAATGATTAACTAGGTTTTCGGCTCTAATTTTATCTGCTACTTGCAGTTTTTTGGGATATTCATTTTCTCGATCTTCTTTAACCAAATAAAAGTTTGGGTCAAGATGCTTAGCAGAATAAGATATATTAAGATCAAGTGCTGTCTTTTGATCCATACGTAAATCATGATAAGCTTTCATTGAATTTGTAGTTGATACTTTTCCTTTTGTAAATAAAAAATTAGTCTCAGAGCAGGTCGTTCCCAGTTCTAAATATCTCTTTGCATTTTCATTTGTTGTCACGATTGAGGTTAAATTTAAAAGTGTCTCACTTTCAACAATTAATTTTAAGATACGAATATCTTCAACATCCTTAAATGTATAAGTATTTAAAATATGTGTCAAAAATTCTTTTTTAGCTTGATTTGAGACTTTGATAGACATCCTTACTTATTCCTCCATTTCTAAACGGTCAACTAAGCTGAGTATATCTTGATCCATCGGAACAATTTTTAGATAGTCAGTAAATTTAGTAAGGGCCTCTTTATGCCTACCTTCTTCTAATAAGAAATAAGCATAACTTTTCAAATAATCACTATCATCCTTCAATATTACAGTTAAGGATTCATAAATTTTTTCTACTTCACTAAAATGTTCAAGTTCATAATAAGCCTGAGCAAGTTCTAAGTCATATTCAACATCAATAGCTCCTTCATCTTTAGCTTTTTCTAATGTTGAAACAATTTCATCGTAATTATTTTCTGATTTTAATAACTCTATTAATCGCATCAAAGCTTC
>JASLIE010000181.1 GCA_030152985.1 Bacillaceae bacterium | reverse complement strand
CAACTGTCGATTTAAAGTAAGCTTCGTCTTTTATCGCCGCTTCAGCACCAACAAGTGCCAGCCGGTCGACAGGATAGGAGTTAAATGAATCTTTCATGCGAACTAAGCCCTCAATGAGATCCTCGTGTCCGAGTGCAAAACCAACCCTAAGTCCGGCAAGCGACCGTGACTTTGAGAGAGTTTGAATGACGAGGAGATTAGGGTAGTGATCAACCAAGCTTGCTGCAGATCCACTAGCAAAGTCAACATAGGCTTCGTCAACGATGACCACCTTATTGGGGTTTTCCTTTAAAATTTCTTCAACTTGTTCTAAGGGTAAAAATAAACTAGTTGGCGCGTTAGGGTTGGGAAAAATAACGCCGCCATCTGCAGCAAAGAAGTCTTCATGATTAAATGTAAAGTCATCCTTCAGTGGCACCTCATCGACCTTCACATTAAATATTTGTGCATAGACTGGGTAGAAGCTATAAGTAATGCTCGGATATTTAATGGTTGAAGCTTTTTCAAAAAAGGCCATAAAAGAAAAGGCCAGAACTTCATCCGAACCATTTCCGACAAAAACCTGTTCTTTTTTTAAAGAAAACCGCTTAGCAATGGTCGCTCTAAGTGAGTCCATAGTTGGAGAAGGGTAGAGTCTCAGCGATTCATTACTTGCTTCTTTAATGGCTTGAATGACCTTAGGTGAAGGGGGGTAGGGGTTTTCATTGGTATTCAGTTTAATCTCAACCTCGACCTGTTCACCTGGCACATAAGGTTGTGCCTGCTTAGCAGCCTGTGTCCAAAATTTACTCACTGCTTATTTCCCCTCCTTTTTGATATGGCGTTCATAAAGTACTGCTTTGATTTCATCAAGCGAGACATCCGTCATATTTAATAAGACGAGCGTGTGATAGATTAAGTCAGCAACTTCCCACTTAATTTCATCTGCATCATTATTTTTAGCACCAATGATGACTTCACTCGCCTCTTCGCCGACCTTTTTCAGAACCTTATCAATACCTTCATTAAAAAGATAAGTCGTATAGGCGCCTTCTTTTGGATTTTCTTTACGGTGTTCAATGGTCTCAATTATCTGATGAATCACATCTCGTTTCTGATTTTCTTCCTTGATAATCGGTTTAAAAAAGCAGGATGTTTCACCTGTATGGCAGGCTGGTCCTTGGGGTGCTACTGTCAGTAAAAGGGTGTCAGAGTCGCAATCAAGTGTCATGCTGACGACCTTTTGAATATTGCCAGAACTTGCGCCTTTATGCCAGAGCTCCTTACGTGACCGACTATAAAACCAGGCTTCCTTTGTTTCAAGAGTTTTTTGATAAGCTTCTTGATTCATATAAGCAAGCATTAAAACATTACCTGTCGTTTGATCTTGTAAGATGGCAGGGATGAGTCCGTTTGCGTCCCAATTAATTTGATCTCTCATTTTAAAACTCCTCTACATCAATTTCGAATTCACGTAAATATGCCTTTAAGTCAGTTAACTGAATCTCGCCATAATGAAAGACAGATGCGGCAAGTGCTGCGCTGACCTTGGTTTCAGTAAAGACGCGTTTAAAGTCTTCCAAAGTTCCTGCCCCGCCACTTGCAATGACAGGAATTGACACTGCATCTGAAACGGCTTGATTTAAGTCGAGCGCGTAGCCATCCTTTATGCCGTCACGGTCAATGGAATTAAGCAAGATTTCCCCTGCACCAAGTGCTTGACCTGTTTTTGCCCATTCAATCACATCACGTTTTGTATCATGCTGGCCGCCTTGAGTAAATGCATGCCAGCTTCCTTCTGCAACTTGTTTAGCATCAATCGATAAGACAAGGCGCTCACTGCCAAAGGCGTCGCTTATCTGCTTAATTAAGTCAGGATGATCAAGTGCCGCGCTAGTAATTGATGCTTTATTGGCACCTGAGTCGAGGACATCACGCACATCGTCTTTTGTGCGAATGGCTCCCCCACAAGTAACAGGAATCGAAATGGCTTGAGTGATTTCCTTTAAAATACTTAGAAACTGCGGCCGGTCTCTGCCGGTAATATCTAAAATAAAGAGTTCATCAGCCCCGTCTGCTTCATATTGTTTAGCTAAAGTAACAGGATCTGCAACGTCTTCGATGTTTTGAAACTTTTTTCCCTTAACAACACGACCATCACGCATATCAAGACAAGGAATGAGTCGTTTCATCATTTTAAGGCCTCGAGTGCATCTTTAAAGTCCAAGCGTTCATCATATAAAGCCTTTCCGATAATCGCCCCGTACATATCTAAGTAGGCTAGATTTTGAATATCTTCAATTGTCGTGACGCCACCTGAAGCAATGACCTTCATTTGAGTGTGTTCATTAATTTGCTTTTGCTCGATTAAGTTAGGTCCTGCTAGCATGCCGTCTTTTGCGATATCGGTGTAAACAATCGTTTGAACGCCAATCTTTTCTAAGTGAGCAATCAGGTCAGTTGCTTTTGTTGAGCTTGTGTCTGTCCATCCCTCTGTTGCAACAAAGCCCTCTCGTGCATCGACTGAAACAACAATCTTTTCTTGAAAGGCCTCGACAGCTTCTTTTAAAAAGTCAGGGTCTTGAATGGCAGCTGTTCCTAAAATCACGCGATTAACGCCTTTATTTAAATAGTCTTCAATCGTTTTAAGTGAACGAATGCCTCCGCCGACTTGAACGGGGATGTTCACAGACTCTGCAATATGCTGAATGACTCTTAGGTTGACGGAAAGTCCTGACTTTGCCCCGTTTAAATCAACGATATGAATGAATTCAGCGCCTTCTGCTTCCCAAAACTTAGCCATTTCGACAGGCGAATCACTGTAGATTACTTCTTTCTCATAATCACCTTGAATTAAGCGTACACATTTACCATCTAAAACATCAATTGCTGGAAATAAAATCATCCTCTTCACCTCAATTTTTTTATAGTAAACCTTTTGTTGACGGAACCCCTTTAACGCGTGGATTAATTAAAGTTGCTTGATCGAGTGCGCGGCCAAAGGCCTTAAAGATTGCTTCAATGATATGATGAGTATTTGATCCGTAATGAACATTAATATGCAGTGTGACAAAGGCATGGTTTGTAAAGCCGTGAAAAAACTCTTCAACCAGCTCAGTATCAAAGCTGCCAACCTTATCTTTTAAGCCTTCAACATGATAAACTAAAAAGGGACGTCCACTAATGTCAATATCAACAGTGGCCTTTGTTTCATCCATTAAAACGGTAAAGGAACCGTAACGTGTAATGCCTTCTTTTGTTCCGATTGCTTGTTTAAAGGCTTGGCCAAGTGCGATTCCTATATCTTCTGTTGTGTGATGATCATCAACCTCAACATCACCGTCACAAAAGACATCTAAATCAAATAAGCCGTGACTAGCAAAGAGTGTGAGCATGTGGTCTAAAAAACCGACCTTTGTTTGTGTCTTGACCTCCCCTGAACCATCCAAGTCCAAGGCTAATTTAATCTTTGTTTCAGCTGTATCACGTGAAATTTCATGTTTTCTCATTTTAATCATCCTTCCTAAGGGCAATGGATTTAGCATGGGCTTCAAGCCCTTCTTTTCTAGCAATTTCAATGATGTGATCTGCACCGTCTAAAAGGGCATCCTTTGAATAACGAATTAGACTTGAGCGTTTAATGATATCATAGACACCAAGCGGTGAGGCAAAGCGTGCTGTCCCACTTGTCGGTAGGGTATGATTTGGTCCAGCAAAGTAATCACCCAGCGCCTCCGGAGAATAATGACCAATAAAGATGGCTCCGGCATGTTTGATTGAAGGTAAAGCTTCTTCAGCATTTTCAAACATCAGTTGAAGATGTTCAGGTGCAATTTCATTAACAAGTTCAAGTGCTTCAGCTAAGGAATCAAGGACAACAATGGCGGATTGATTTTTAATTGATTCATTTGCAATTTCAAAACGATCAAGTGCTTTCAGCTGCCTTGCGACTTCCTGTTTTATCTCTTGGGCTAAGCTTTGGTCTGTTGTTAGACAAATTGCCCGTGCTAACTCATCGTGTTCAGCCTGAGAGAGCAAGTCAGCAGCAATATACTCGGGATTGGCTGTTTTATCTGCAAGCACACAAATTTCACTTGGCCCAGCAATCATGTCAATGGCAACATCACCATATACCCATTTTTTTGCTCGAGCGACAAAGGCATTGCCTGGTCCTGTGATTTTATCTACAGCTTGAATTGACTGTGTCCCGTAAGCAAGTGCAGCAATTGCCTGAGCCCCGCCTACTTTATAAATTTCAGTTACACCTGCAAGCTGAGCGGCGAACAGGACGTGTGGATTGATTGATCCGTCCTTTTGTGGTGGTGTCACCATAACGATCTCTTTAACTCCAGCGACATGTGCAGGAATTGCATTCATTAAAACTGTCGAAGGATAGGCTGCCTTTCCGCCTGGAATATAGATGCCGACACGGTCTAGTGCGGTGACCTTTTGACCGAGCATGATTCCTTCTTTTTCAATAAACCAGGATTTTTCTGTTTGCTGTTTATGAAAATATTCAATGTTCTGATAAGCTTCAAGCATAGCTTCTTTAAATTCAGCTGTTAATTTGTCTTCAGCTGCTAAGATTTCTTCTTGTGTGACCGCTAAGCTCTTTAAGTTTATTTTATCAAACTTTTCAGTATATTTTAAAAGTGCCTGATCACCTTCTTCTCTTACTTCTTGAATGATTTCAAGAACAAGCTTGTCTGTTTTTAAATCAAAATTCCCAGTGGATTGCTTCAGGTTGCGTAAATAATCTTCTTTTGTTTGAATCTTCATTTGCTTTCCTCCACAGCTTTTTGTAATTGTGAGATAAATGTTTGGATTGCTTCAGTTTTTGTCGCATAACTTGCTTTATTAACAACGACGCGTGTACTAATGTCAGTGATCTCATCTAAAATCGTTAGGCCATTTTCTTTAATTGTCGTACCTGTTTCAACGATGTCAACGATTAGATCTGCCATGTCGATGAGTGGGGCAAGTTCTACTGAACCGTTTAATTTAATTGTTTCAACGGGTAGGTTTTTCTTCTTATAAAAGTTGCGCGCGACATTGGGATATTTAGAGGCGACTTTAAGTGGGCTACCGTCACTTTTAATCTTTGTTTTTAAGCTAGCAGCAACAAATTGGCACTTGCCAAGTTCTAAATCAAGTAGCTCATATAAATCTGCCTCTGCCTCTAAAATATTATCTTTCCCAACAATCCCGATATCAGCAGCCCCTAATTCAACGTAGGTTGTCACATCAATGGCTTTAACGTAAATCATTTTTATTTTTTTATCTTCTGAAAAGAAAACAAGCTTCCGGCTTTCAGGCGAAAAGTCAGGAAAGTAAATCCCGGCTTCTTTCATCAGCTTTAGGGAATCTTTAGCTGTTCTTCCTTTAGCCATGGCTAAGGTTAAGTAAGTCATGTCAACACTCCTTCTTATCTGATTAGATGAATGACTTCATTTAAGTCAGTGAGTTCAGTTGTTTGATTCTCTTTATTTAAATAAATTTTTCCAGCTTTAAACTGAATTTGTTTTTCTTTCTCAGGCAGGAAAGAGTCTGTCTCCGGATAAAGTGTAACCGGAATAAATTGCTTGCGTAATTGACTTGCTAAAGTAAAGGCATCCTGCTTAGAAGCTTCATCATATGTAATGAGATAGCTTGTTTCTAAAGGAGTGAGTTCACTTGTTAGACTAGCAAATAATAAGTCGACATCAAAGGCAAAACCAATTGCAGGAATTTGTGAGTAAAATTGTTCTGCTAAGTTATCATAGCGCCCGCCCATTAAAATCGGTTTAGCAACCGCCTTAGTGAAACCTTGAAAAATCATATCAGAATAATAATCCATATGGTTAATCAAGCCTAAATCAAGGACGATTTGATCTTTGATTCCATAGCTCTCTAAATGCTCAGTGATTTTCTTTAAGTTGTCTAACTTTTCTTCCATTAAAGGAGTTAAGTCTAAGTGTTTAAGTTTTTCGAAAACCAAATCAGGCTTGCCGTATAAGAAAGGTAAGTCAAGTACAATCTCAGCCAAGCCTTGATCAAATGTGAATCGACTGAGAAACTCATTTAAACCTGTGACATTTTTAGCTTGAATAAGTTTTTTTAGTTCGACAATGGCAGGAGTTTCAAGACCCAGTGCCTCAACGAGTGCAGAGAAAAAGCCTGCCTGGCCGACCTCGATGGTAAATTCGACCTTTAAATCGCTTAGGGCATGAATGGCCAGAGCAATAATTTCAGCATCTGCTTCAGATGATTGATTACCAAAGTATTCAACACCTGCTTGCTTTCTGCTTTTTACAAAAGCTTCTCCTTCATCTCGAAAAACATCATCTGCATAAAAGTAGCGTAAATCTTCTTCAAGTTTCGCCTGGCGATCAGCAATTTGTTTTGTGATCGGTAGGGTGACATCTGGTCTTAAAACAAGGACATGTCCAGACGGATCAATTGTTTTAATCATTTCTTTTGTATTCATTAATCCCCCCATCCTTGCGTATAAATCATAGCGTTCAAAGGGGGCCGTTTCGATTTCATGATAGCCGTAAGATGCAAAACGTTTTTTGAGCTGATGAATGAGTTTTTTTCTCTGGCTCACTTTAGTTACATCTATAATCGGTTCAGATTGTGTGTTATAATAAGATGGCATTTTAAAAGCTCCTTTCAAGAGAAAATAACTTTATCGCTTTATCAGGGTAAAGTAATTATTCTCTTTATCATAATATGGATTAAATTAGAAGTCAATGAATACATGGAGGGATCAAGATGTTTTTTGATTATCACATGCACAGTGATTTTTCGGCTGACTCAGAGACAAAAACAGAAGCTATGGTTAAAGCTTCAATTAAAGCCGGTTTAAAAGAAATTGCTTTTACTGAACATATCGACTATGACTATCCCGATAAGTCTATTGTATTTGATTTAGACCTTCCTGCCTACACAAAAGAGATAAATCGCTTAAAAAGAAAGTATGAAAATCAAATCACAATTAAAAAAGGGGTCGAACTGGGCTTACAGCCTTACTTAGTTGACCGTTATAAAAAACTGATGGCAAGTGAATCTTTTGATTTTGTCATTGCCTCTGTACATGCAGCTGATAGAAAGGATTTACATTCACTCGATTTTTTTAAAGGAAGAACGACAAAGGAAGCTTATGAAATCTACTATCAAGAATTATTAGAGAGCATTAGTCAGTTTAAGGACTATAATGTTTTAGGTCACTTAGACTTAGTGAAGCGCTATAAAGCAATTGAGACAGATGATTTATTCCACGACTTGATTGCTGAGATTTTCAAGCTGATTATCCCTGAAGGAAAAGGGATTGAAATCAATGCATCAGGCTATGCTTATGGGATGCAAGAGGCACTTCCGAGTGATGATATTTTAGCCCTCTATAAACAGATGGGTGGCGAAATTATTACCATGGGATCAGATGCCCACATTGAAAAACATGTTGCACACCGATTTGATGAAGTGCTTGAACGTTTAAAAGGGCACGGCTTCAAATATTTAGCGACATTTACGAATATGGAAGTTGAAATGCATGAAATTAGTAAACTGAGATAAGAAGCTAGGAAAGAAGGATGATTGTATGTACGAGGATTTAAAAGAATTGGTTGGAAAAGAGCATGTCGAAAAAGATAAAGCCTTAAAAGAACATACCTATACAAAGTTAGGGGGACATGCAGATTATTTTGTCACACCACAAAGCTTTGAAGATGTGACAAAAGTAGTCAAGTATACAAAAGAAAAGAACGTCCCGCTCATGCTCTTAGGCAACGGTTCGAATTTAATTATTAAAGACGGTGGCATTCGTGGAATTGTCATGTACTTAGGTGAATTAAATCAAATTAAAGTTGATGGAAATGAAGTCCATGCTGAAAGTGGTGCCTTGATTGCACAGGTTTCAAAAACAGCAGGCAAGCACGAACTGACGGGTCTTGAATTTGCTTGTGGCATTCCAGGGTCGGTTGGTGGTGCCTTATTTATGAATGCAGGTGCCTATGGTGGGGAAATTAAAGATGTTTTAAAGTCGGCTAAAGTTGTTACCCAATCAGGTGAGATAAAGACGCTTAAAAGCGAAGCGCTTGACCTAGCTTATAGAAAGAGTAATATACCGGATAGAGGTTATATTGTCCTTGAGGCGACCTTTGAGCTTGAAGTAGGTGACCCTGATGCCATTCATGCCTTAATGGCTGATTTAACAGAAAGACGTGAATCAAAGCAGCCACTTGAATATCCGACTTGCGGGAGTGTTTTTAAGCGACCACCTGGTTATTATGCTGGGAAACTGATTCAAGACAGTCAACTGCAAGGAACGTCAATTGGCGGGGCAGAAGTTTCGCTTAAGCATGCGGGCTTTATCATTAACAAAGATAATGCGACAGCAAGTGATTATATCGCCCTGATTGAACATGTTCAAAAAGTCGTTAAGGAAAAGCAAGGAGTTGACCTCGAGCGTGAAGTTCGTATCATTGGTGAAGACCTATAAAATATAATTAGTGAGGATGTTGCTCGAATGATGACGATTGTTGTCGTAAGTGTTATTTTTACTTTAATCGTACTCGTCTTGTCAATTATGACTTTGACAGAGGGTTATGGCTATAAACATACGATTGATCCACTTACAAAAGATGAAGAAGAAAACGATGAATCAAAGCAATCTAGAGACACAGACGAAGACGATCAATAAATCAAACTACTAGATAAGTTTAAAGCAGAGTCCGCTTAGTTCACTCAAGCGCTTTTATTTATCTAGTGGTTTTTTGTTTTATATCATAGGGAAAAGAGGTGAGATTTAGGTGCTTGTCTTAAGTATTATCTTAATTGGTTATTTCTTCGGTTGTTTGAATGGAGCACATATAATCGGTAAGTTTAAGCAGATTAACCTTAAGCAAGAAGGTTCTAAAAATGCTGGTGCAGCAAATACCGTTCATGTACTTGGCTTTAGATATGGTCTGCTTGTTGCCTTAATTGATGTCTTAAAGACCTTAGTCTCTTTGCAAGTGGCCTACGTGCTTTTAATGGCCTTTGACTTAACAGATGAAGCCTTACTTTTCTTGCTTTTTTTAAATGCTTTATTTGTGATTTTGGGGCATAATTTCCCAGCGACTATGAATTTTGACGGAGGCAAAGGGACTGCATCCTTTGTCGGTTTACTTTTATATATTGATTGGCGGTTTGCCCTTATTAGCATGCTGGTCTTTATTTTGGTAGCTCTTGCAGTAGATTACTTTGTGCTTGCTACCCTTGTCATGTACTTAAGTTTTATCGCTTATACATCACTGAATTATGGTTTGCGTCCAACGAGTGTGACCCTTTTATTATTCCTTCTCTTTATCTTTAAGCATAAGGAAAACTTTAGCCGAGTGATGACAAAAGAAGAGGCGCGTCTTTCTCATACATTGAGAGGCAGGGTCAGTTAGGAGTTGTTATGGACTTTTTGATTTGGTTAGTTATTGCTATTTTATTCATACTGAGTTTCGTTGGCCTTCTGATGCCAGTTATTCCGTCATCACTTGCCTTATGGGCGGGCTTTTTAGTCTATCATTTTTTCTTAGATTCAAGCAGCTTAGGGCTAAGTTTCTATCTTCTAATGCTGATGTTTACACTTCTTTTATTTATCTCGGATTTGCTGACAAGCAAGCATTTTGTCAATCGCTATGGTGGCAGCAAGCCGGGTGAGTACGCGGGGATGTTAGGTTTAATTGTTGGAGCTTTCATTCTTCCGCCTTTTGGTTTGATTTTAGTTCCTTTTATTTCGGTGTTTTTAGTCGAGTTAATGTTAGAGAAAACAGTCAGGGCAGCCTTTTCTGCTTCACTTGGGTCATTGATTGGCTTTTTGAGTAGTCTTGTAATTAAGGTTATTTTACAGTTCTTAATGATAATTATCTTTTTCTTATATCTTATATTTTA
>JASLIE010000148.1 GCA_030152985.1 Bacillaceae bacterium | reverse complement strand
TAACTAAATTGTCTAAAAATAAGCAGGATAAATTAAATAGTCTGATAATTCGGTGGACATTTTATAAAAATGAAGTATAATAAGAATAATTGAATAATTAAACGCGTCGATAGGAATAAAAGAACGAAATAAAATACTTACAGAGATCTAGGGTTGCTGGAAGCCTAGAAGTATTATTCGTTACTGACATCATCCTGGAGTGTTATGCTGAACATTTGAGTAGGCATAATCAGGTTTATTTACCTGTTATCAAAATAAGGCTAAAATGACAGTCTACTGAGCTGGTTCATTAAAAGTGAACTAGAGAATTATTGGGTGGTACCGTGAAAAGTAACTCTTTTCTCCCCAAAACACAAAAGTTGTGTTTTGCTGGAGAAAAGAGTTTTTTTATATTAAGACAATAGTTAATCTAAGAGAGCTTACTAAATAATAAATAAGGAGGAAAAGAAATTGAAAATTGAAGAAGAAATGAAGCCAGAGACAAAAAAAGAACAGATAAACGGTGCTGATCTTTTAGTTGAATTATTAATCGATGCTGGTGTCGATACAATTTTCGGTTATCCAGGTGGTGCAGTCCTACCAATTTATGATGCACTTTATCGCAGTGACGCAGATTTTAAACACGTACTATCGCGCCATGAACAAGGGTCAATCTTTGCGGCTGAAGGATATGCAAGAGTTACAGGGAAACCTGGTGTCGTGATTGCAACGTCAGGTCCGGGAGCAACCAATTTAATTACGGGCATTACGGATGCAATGATGGACTCTTTGCCTCTTGTTATATTTACAGGTCAAGTTGCCAAGCAAGTGATTGGGACAGACGCCTTTCAGGAAGCAGACCTACTCGGTATTACAACACCGATTACGAAATACAACTATCAAGTAGATGATGTAAGAGAGTTACCAAGAATAATTAAAGAAGCCTTTCATATTGCAACAACAGGAAGGCCAGGACCAGTTGTTATTGATTTCCCTAAAAATATAGCAGAAGGAATTTCAGATGTTAACTTTGATGCTGAAATAAACTTACCAGGCTATCAGCCAACAATGAATCCAAACCCTTTACAGATCGTTAAATTATCAGAAGCTTTAAGCAATTCGAAAAAACCTGTTCTTTTAGCGGGTGCAGGTGTCTTGTTTTCACAAGCGACAGATGAACTTAAAGAATTTGTTGAAAGATATGAGTTGCCAGTTGTTAATACCTTACTTGGACTCGGTGGTTTTCCAGGTTCAAACCCCAACTTTTTAGGAATGGGTGGGATGCATGGGACTTATGCTGCAAATAAGGCGCTTTACGAAGCTGACTTGCTCATTAATGTCGGGGCAAGATTTGATGACCGACTAACAGGAAATCTAGCCCATTTTGCACCCCATGCAAAGGTCGCGCATATTGACATTGATCCGGCAGAAATAGGTAAGAACGTACCGACTGAAATTCCGGTTGTAGCAGATGCAAAGCGTGCTTTAGAAGCCTTGCTCAAAAGTCGGATCTCGATGCCGGATCATGCTGAGTGGAAGGCTCATGTAAGGAAAAACAAGGAAGACTATCCACTTTGGCACAATGAATCAAGTGATTTTATCGCACCACAATATATTGTTAAGAAAATTCACGAACTCACAGAAGGAAAAGCGATTGTAACAACAGATGTCGGACAACATCAGATGTGGGCAGCACAGTTTTACCCATTAGATGAACCGAATCGCTGGGTAACATCGGGTGGACTTGGTTCGATGGGATTCGGTTTCCCATCAGCAATTGGTGCTCAATTGGGTAGACCGGGTGAGTTGGTTGTTTCAATTTCAGGTGATGGTGGATTTCAAATGAATATGCAAGAATTAATCTTGCTTAAGCAGTGGAATTTACCGATTAAAATAATTATCTTAAATAACGCAGCACTTGGAATGGTTCGTCAGTGGCAGGAAGACTTTTATGATGAACGCTATTCAGAGTCACTGTTAGATATGAATCCTGACTTTATCAAACTCGCTGAAAGTTATGGTATTAAAGGAATGAAAGTGAAGTCAGAGTCAGATGTTGAATCTGCACTGAAGGAAATGTTTGAGTATGACGGGCCTGTTCTTGCAGACTTTAGAATACTTAGGTCAGAAAAAGTATATCCAATGATCGCACCAGGAAAAGGCTTGCATGAAATGGTAGGTGTTACAAAATGCGACGAATAATTACATTAACAGTTCAAAATAGAAGTGGTGTTTTAAACCGGGTAACGGGTATGTTGCATCGCCGTCAATTTAATATTGAAAGTATCTCGGTTGGTGCAACCGAAACACCAAATGTATCAAAAATGACGCTAGTAGTTGATGTCAGTGATAGTCAGAAATTAGAGCAACTAACCAAGCAACTCAATAAACAAATTGATGTGATTAAGGTTTCAGATATTACAGATAAAGCCATTGTTGCAAGGGAATTGGCCTTAATTAAAGTAGCGAGTTCCCCGCAACTTAGTAATGAAATCCAGGCCCTGATTACACCTTTTAGGGCATCTGTTATTGACATTAGTAAAGATAGTATTACGGTTCAAGTGACTGGTAAGCCAGATAAAACAGAAGCCTTGATTGCCTTGCTTCGACCATATGGCATTAAGGAACTTGCCAAAACAGGTGTCACTGCATTTTTAAGAGGTCAACAACCACAGCTTCAATCAGAGAACACACAGTTTTCTGTTTAAAATAGTCATATAATTTAAAATTATATAAAAAATTAAAATAAGGGAGAGTTTAATTATGACAAAAGTACTTTATGAAAAAGACATTAACAAAGAGGTTTTACAAGGGAAGAAGATTGCAATTTTAGGATACGGATCACAAGGACACGCACATGCGCTGAATTTAAGAGACAGTGGTCAGGATGTTGTGATTGGCTTAAGAAAAGGGAAGTCACAAGAAAAAGCAGAAGAAGATGGCTTTACAGTTTTACCCGTTGCAGAAGCGGTTAAAGAAGCAGATATCGTAATGAACTTATTACCAGATGAAAACCAAGCACAAGTTTATGAAGAAAGTGTGAGAGATAACCTGAAAGAAGGAAGTGCAATGGCATTTGCTCACGGTTTTAACGTTCACTTCTCACAAATTGTACCACCCGCAAATGTTGATGTGTTTTTAGTTGCACCAAAAGGACCAGGTCACTTAGTTCGTCGTACATTTGAAGAAGGGGCAGGTGTTCCAGCATTATTTGGTATTTATCAAGATTATACAGGTAAGGCAAAGGATCTTGCTTTAGCTTATGCAGCAGGTGTTGGAGGTGCACGCGCAGGTGTTTTAGAAACAAGCTTCCAAGAAGAAACTGAAACAGATTTATTCGGAGAGCAAGCTGTTTTATGTGGTGGTTTAACAAGCTTAGTTAAGGCAGGCTTTGAAACGTTGACAGAGGCAGGTTATCAGCCAGAAGTTGCATACTTTGAAACCTTACATGAGGTTAAACTGATCGTTGATTTAATGTATGAGGGTGGACTTGAAAACATGCGTTACTCAATTTCAGATACAGCGCAGTGGGGAGATTTTGTTTCAGGACCACGTGTCATTAATGATGATACAAAGGCACGTATGAAAGATGTTTTAACAGATATTCAAACTGGTAAATTTGCCCAAGAGTGGATTTTAGAAAACCAAGCAAATCGTCCACGTTTTAACGCAATTAATGCACGTGAAAATGAACATCAGATTGAGAAAGTTGGTAAAGAATTACGTGATTTAATGCCTTTTGTGAAGAACCCACTAAAATAACAGACAAAAGGAGTGTTAATATGACAAAAATACAAATATTTGATACAACACTACGCGATGGTGAGCAATCACCAGGTGTGAACTTAAATAAATTAGAAAAACTGGAAATTGCAAAGCAGCTTGAACGCTTTGGTGTCGATAGAATGGAAGCAGGTTTTCCTGCTTCGTCTACCGGCGATTTTGAAGCGGTGAAGGCAATCGCCGATACAGTGAAAAACGCTTCAGTCATTGCCCTTGCTCGTTCAGTTAAGTCAGATATAGACACGGCATGGGAAGCCTTAAAAGGTGCAGAATCTCCAGCAATTCACGTCTTCTTAGCAACATCACCGATTCATATGGAATATAAGTTACAAAAAGAACCTCATGAAGTGATTGAACTTGCGGTTGAAATGGTGACCTATGCCCGTGAGAAGTTTCCGATTGTTCAGTGGTCAGCAGAAGATGCATCGCGGACAGAACTACCATTTTTAGCTGAAATTGTCGAAAAAGTGATTGATGCAGGTGCAAGTATCATTAACCTACCGGATACGGTTGGTTATGCTACACCTGAAGAGTATGGAAACATGTTTAAGTACATTCAAGAGAATGTGCCAAATATCGATCAAGCAATTCTTTCATGTCACTGTCATGACGATTTAGGTCTGTCGGTAGCTAATTCAATTGCAGCTGTGAAAAATGGTGCCAGACAAATTGAAGGAACAGTAAATGGAATTGGTGAACGTGCAGGAAATGTTGCTTTAGAGGAGCTAGCTGTAGCCTTTAAAATTAGGCAGGATAAATATGCTTATGAAACGAATCTAAAGTTAAATGAGATTAAACGGACAAGCGACTTAGTCTCAAAACTCACAGGAATGCATATTCAAGCTAACAAGGCAATTGTTGGGAAAAATGCCTTTGCACATGAGTCAGGCATCCACCAAGATGGGGTTTTAAAAAATGCAGAGACCTATGAGATTATTACACCTGAACTTATTGGTTTAAGTTCAAACACCTTGTTTTTAGGTAAGCATTCTGGCCGTCACGCCTTTAATGATAAGGTAAAAGAGCTAGGCTATGATTTAACTAAAGAGCGTTTGAAAGAAGCCTTTGACAAGTTCAAAAAACTAACAGACCGTAAAAAAGAAGTGACAGATGATGACTTATTTGCCATTTTAACTGAAATACAAACTGATGCATCAGACTTTGATAAGTACGAATTAAATGCATTTGAAGTGCAATACGGTACACAAGATCAACCATCTGCAACGGTGACACTGACAACGCCTGATAAAGAAGAAAAAACAAGAACGCATTATGGAAGCGGAAGTGTCGAAGCACTCTACGAAACACTTGATCAATTAATTGATGAGCGTCTTGAATTAGCGGACTATCAAATTAAATCGGTCGGACAGGGTAAAGATGCCTTAGCAGAAGCAAATGTGAGGTTGCTTGTAAATGGTGAACATATGAATGGACGTGCAGCGGCGCAAGATGTGATTGAAGCATCAGCAAATGCATTTTTAAATGCTGTTAACCGTTATGTTATCCAAAAGCAAGCAGACAAACGTAATAAATAAGGTGGGAAAATGTATGAGTAAGCAAATTGTGTTACTTCCAGGAGATGGAATTGGTCAGGAAATTATCAACAGTGCAAAAGTTGTGCTTGAAGAAGTGGCTAAAAAATATAATCACTCGTTTAATTTTATTCAAAAGGAAATTGGTGGGACCTCTTATGAACAATCAGGCCTACCTATAACTGATGAAACGATTGAGATATGTAGACAATCAGATGCGATTTTACTCGGTGCGGTTGGCGGTGAAAAATGGAATTCACTTCCGATTGAATTACGTCCAGAACAAGGCTTGTTAAAAATAAGAAAAGCATTAAATCTTTATGCAAATATAAGACCAATCCAAGGATTTGATCCACTCTTACATGCATCACCCTTAAAAGAGTCCGTCATTAAAGGAAGCGATATACTTATCGTACGCGAACTTACTGGCGGACTTTATTTTGGTGAACCGCGTGAAAGACGTGAAGATGGGCGTGTTGCAGTAGATACGCTTGTCTACAGTAGAGAAGAAATCGAACGCATTGTTGACCAAGGCTTTAAGAGTGCTTTAATTCGTAATAAGCACTTAACCTCAGTTGATAAGGCAAACGTTCTTGAGTCAAGTCGTTTGTGGCGTGAGGTTGTTGAAGAGAAAAAACTCGAATATCCAGAAGTAAGGGTTGATCATATGCTAGTTGATGCTGCTGCAATGAAGTTAATTACTGCACCAACGGATTTTGATGTCATTGTCACGGAGAACTTGTTTGGTGATATCTTAAGTGATGAGGCCTCAGTTTTAACAGGCTCAATCGGCATGTTACCTTCAGCAAGTTTATCCGATGAGGTAGGACTCTATGAGCCTGTTCATGGCTCAGCACCTGATATTGCAGGTAAGGGAATTGCTAATCCGCTCGGAATGATTTTATCGAGTGCAATGATGTTAAGGTATGCATTTGGTCTTGAAGAAGAAGCACGTGCAGTTGAAAATGCAGTAAATGCAAGTTTAGAACAAGGTTTTCATACATCTGATTTAGATGTAAAGGACGGTAAGGTTGTAGGAACTGAGGAAATGACTGAAATAGTTGTCAAGAACATTCAATAAATATGGAGGTGTCGAGATGACAAAACCAAAAACAATTATAGAGAAGGTATGGGAAAAGCATGTTGTTCACCGTGAGGATGGTAAACCAGACCTCATCTATATAGACTTACATTTAATTCACGAAGTAACGTCACCTCAAGCTTTCGAAGGATTGAGGTTAAAAAACAGAAAGTTACGTCGTCCTGATTTAACTTTTGCAACAGCAGATCATAACGTTCCGACAAAGAATCGTGATGAGATTAAGGATCCAATCGCAAAGCTTCAAGTTGACACCTTAACTAAGAATTGTGAGGAGTTCGGTGTAGAGCTTGCTGATATGCATCACCCGGATCAAGGGATTGTTCACGTGATTGGGCCACAACTTGGTCTCACTCAACCAGGGAAAACAATTGTTTGTGGGGATAGCCATACTTCTACACATGGTGCTTTTGGAGCAATTGCATTTGGAATTGGTACGAGTGAAGTTGAGCATGTTTTTGCTACGCAAACGCTTTGGCAAGATAGACCAAAGACTTTAAATGTAAAAGTTGAAGGAAAGCTTGGTGTAGGAGTCACAGCTAAAGATTTAATTTTAGCGATTATTGCAAAGTATTCGGTCAATATGGGAACGGGTTATATTATTGAGTTTACAGGTCAAGCAATCGAGGACATGACCATGGAAGAGCGCATGACGGTATGTAATATGTCAATTGAAGCAGGTGCACGTGCGGGTTTAATCAGCCCAGACCAAACGACAATTGAGTTTTTACGTAATAAGCGTGAGGTACCAAAAGGTGAAGCTTTTGAGAAGCTAAGTAAAGAATGGCTAGCACTAAGAACAGATGAAGGCGCGGTTTATGATAAAACACTTACAATTGATGCAAGTGAAATTGAGCCACAAGTTACTTGGGGAACTAACCCAGGTATGGGTGCTCCAATTAGTGGCAGTACACCTACTTTAGCAGAGGCAACCGATAAGGAAAACCTTGAGCGCGCTCTAGAATACATGGGCTTAGATGAAAATCAGCCTATGACATCAATTGAAATTGACCATGTATTTATTGGTTCATGTACGAATTCGCGTTTAAGTGATTTAAAAAAGGCAGCCAAAATTATAGAAGGTAAGCGCGTAAAAGAAGGGGTCAATGCGATTGTTGTACCGGGATCCTTTCTAGTGAAGATGCAGGCTGAAGAGCTTGGAATAGATAAAGTATTTAAAGAAGCAGGTTTTGAGTGGCGCGAAGCAGGTTGTAGTATGTGTCTCGGTATGAATGATGACATTGTACCTGCCGGAGGACGTTGTGCGTCGACATCAAACCGAAATTTTGAAGGAAGACAAGGAAATGGTGCACGTACACACTTAGTTAGTCCTGAAATGGCAGCAGCTGCAGCAGTTGAAGGAAAGTTCGTAGACGTACGTAACTATTCATAGAGGAGGAATAGATATGGAAGCGATAAGTAAACATACAGGCTTAGTTTATCCCTTAAACCGTACTAATGTTGATACGGATGCCATTATTCCTAAGCAGTTTTTAACCCGCATTGAGCGGACAGGTTTCGGACAGTTTTTATTTTATAACTGGCGTTTTGACGAGGCGGGTAATGAACGAAAGGACTTTAGTTTGAACGATCCAAAGTATAAGGAAGCTTCAATTTTGATTGCTGGTGAGAACTTTGGAATTGGTTCGTCACGTGAGCACGCTGCTTGGTCATTACTTGATTATGGCTTTCGTGTTGTGATTGCACCTAACTTTGCCGATATTTTTCATAATAACTCATTTAAAAATGGGCTCATTCCGATCGAGATGGAAGTTGAGCTCGTCAATAAGTGGTTAAAAGAGGCAGAAGAAGGGGAACTAAATTTAACAGTAGATTTAGAAAGCAAAACAATCAGTGAAGCAGACGGGACAGCTTATGATTTTGAAATACCTGAATACCGTAGGCAGAATTTAATCCAAGGCTTAGATGAGATTGGAATTACCTTACAATTTGAAGAAAAGATTAGCAATTATGAGGCATCTATCTTATAGTTATAATTAGGTGGAAATAGGGAGAGTGGATTCATTGGGGATTTGTTAACGGGAGATAAAATATATAAAGCTTTAGAACGGCTCAAGCCAATTGTGCACCGTACGCCATTAATTACATCGGAAACAACCAATAAAATTGTTGGTAAAAAAGTTTACTTTAAAATGGAAAACCAACAAAAAACGGGTGCCTTTAAATTTAGAGGTGCAACATTTAAGTTAATGCAATTAACAAATGAAGAACTTGATCGGGGTGTGATTACAGCTTCAGCTGGAAACCATGCCCAAGGCGTTGCTTATGCTTCAAGAAAGCTTGGCGTCAAGGCAACGATTTTCATGCCTAAAATAACACCACATGCTAAGATTGAAGCGACGCAGAATTATGGAGCTGAAGTTGTTTTAGAAGGTGATTCATTTCAAGAAGCTTATGAAGCATCAATGAAGCGCCAAAAAGAAACACAAGCAACTTATGTGCATCCCTTTGATGACTACGATGTAATGGCCGGACAGGGTACAATCGCAATGGAAGCTTTAAGACAAGAAGATCGCATTGATACATTCATCGTTCCAATCGGTGGAGGTGGTTTAATTAGTGGCATTGCTGTAGCAGCTAAGCATGTGAATAAGAACATCCGAATTATCGGGGTACAAGCAAGTAACATGTCGGCTACTTATGATGCCTATCACGGACATAAAGAACCACTAACAGAACAAAAAGGAACTATTGCGGAAGGTATCGCCTTCAAAAATCCTGGAGAACTTACTATGCCACTCATTAACGAATATGTTGATGATATTGTAACTGTATCTGATGAAGAGATTGCAAAAGCAATTCTTTATATGTTAGAGCGAAATAAAACTTTAATGGAAGGTGCAGGTGCAGCCGCATTAGCTGCATTAATGTCACATGGCGACAAAATAAAATCACGCCATTGTGGTGTCATTGTGAGTGGAGGTAATATTGATTTAGATACATTGCCTTATATCCAAGAACTTGCACATCAAGGTGAACTTGAAACAATTAAATGAAAAAAAGCAATCCAAGTAAATGCTTGGATTGCTTTTTTATCTTCTTTTAGCCTTCGAGCCATGAATCGATTAAAGCTTGGTTTTCTGAAATCCACTTACTTGCACCTTCATCAGGTGTTTCTGCTTCAGCCACATAACTCATAAGTTCGCCGACTTCTTCATCTGTCATTTTCCAGTTTTTAAACCAGCGATCTAAATCTTCAAAGTCATCTTCAAAGCCTTGGCGTGTTGCATGATGGATCTTTTCAACGCCACCATATACATTTTTTGGATCTTCTAAAAACTTCAAGTCAAGTTCAGAAAAGACGCGGTGTGGACTCCATAGAGGAGAAACAATCGCTTCTTTTTTCTCAATCGCTTGTGTCAGTTCTGTAATCATTGCAGGCTCAGAACTTGGTAGTAATTCTAAGTCTAAATCGTATTCTTCAATTAAAGTTTCTGTTACTTCCATTGTACCGGCACCTGGATCGAATCCAACAATGCTTGAATCAAACATGTCTTTATGTTCATTCAAATCTTCAACGCTATTAATTTCATCCAAATAATCGGGTACGACAAGCCCGACCTTTGCTGTGTCATACCAAGTTTCTTCGGAAAAATTAACTTGATCAGCATATTGTTCTAAATAGTTTTTGTCTTGTACCGGTAACCAAACCTCTAAACTAATATCTAGTTCATCGTTAGCAAGGGCGGCCATAATTGTCCCCATATCTAGTAGGTTAAAGTTAACTTCATAGCCTTCTTCAGCTAAAATAAGTTTCCACATATGTGTAACAGCAATATTTTCAGCCCAATTTATTTGTCCCATTTCAAGGACAAGATCCCCGGATTCATTAACCTTATCACCCTGATCGTTTGTTTCGTCATTACTACAAGCGCCAACGATAAATAAAAGTCCTACTAAAGTTATAACGATAGATATTCGTTTACGTATAACAGTATCCATTATTAACCTCCGTTTTATTGTTTCGGTAGGTCTTTAGGTAAAAACTCGAAAATCTCCTCGGTGCGAATACTATTTGTTAATTTACTTAACCAATGGTAATACACTTTTGAATTTTCTAACATATCCCAATACGATTCGGCTTCTTTTCTAATCTCCATAGAAACGCCTGAATCAGACATCACTTCACTTAAATTCGTCTGAGTCTCGTTAATTGCATCTAAATTCATTGAAACTTCTCTGTCCCATTTTTGACAATAAAATGACATGAATGAACGAAAGAAATCTTTTTCTGCAACATAAACATGTCGACGAGAACCACGTTGGAAAACCTTCTTAACCATACCTATATTATGAAGTTTTCTTATATTTGTACTCATGCTTGGTTTACTCATTGCTAATTCTTCTTGCATCTCATCTAAATTCATCTCATCTTTAAAATACATTGTCGCATAAAGATTGGCTGAAGCAGGCGTAGTTCCATATAAATCCATGGTTTCAGAAATTGCTGAACTGGCTACGTCTAAAGCTGCTTCAATTTTATCTTTTGCTAATTTATCTTTTGAACTCATAACTTCACCTCTTACTCATTATCATACATCTATTTGTGAAAAAGATAAATGATCCTTGCGCGCGGATGTTTATATTGAGGTGAAATTTTCTAAGAATTCTCTTATAAGCTTCACTCCCTATAATTAAATTTAAATTTAATAAAGTAAAACTAAGGCTCATAAATTACAATACATAGAATAAAATAAGATGTCAATACTTATTTTAAAACGATAAAACCCTATTAATTAACGTTTTTTCTTTACAGAAGTAAAAATAAGTGATAGGTTATTATTGTTAAGTTAATTAAATTTAAATTTAATCT
>JASLIE010000139.1 GCA_030152985.1 Bacillaceae bacterium | reverse complement strand
TGTTACATATTGAACGGATCCCCATCCGGTATAACTTAAAGGCGGTAATGAAATTTTTTCTGTCATTATTATCGACTCCTTATTTATTTAAATATTCAGGTTGATTTTTCACGAAAGTATCATCTACTTCTCCACGGAAGAAATCCTTTCCGTAAATCAAGAAAATTAAGATAATTCCAACACCAAAAGCCCAAGCTGCTCCTTTTACAGCAAGTACTGCTCCAATGATACCGGCAATACCTAAATCTCGTTGACTACGTGCTTCCATCACGCCAACACGTACACTTACATATCCTTGAATAAGTAATGTTAATGCAAGTGCAACACCTAAAATTGGCTCAACTAAACTTACAACTGGTAATAAAATCAAACCCGTATTTGTCCCCCAGCGGAAAGAACCTACTCCTCCAAAAAATGAGTCCATTGCGTGTCGACCTTTTTTATAACGTTCTACCATAACAACTTGCATCGCTGACCAAAGCGGTCCCGCCATTGTAACATCCGGCCCTAAAATACTCATCGCACTATTTCGAAAACCGAAAATTAAATGCGCTCGACTCGGATCATAATCTAATTTTTCATCATCTCGTGAAGCATCTGCTTCTTCTACTAAAATACGTGTTTGAATAACATCTCCAAACAAAACAATATAAGTCGCTAATACAGTAGGAACAGCTGTCACAAACATCATCATAGGTGGTAACCCTAATCCAAATACAGTATATTCATTCCATAAAGTAATGAAATCTGGAGTGCTGAAACCAAATGATACTTTCGGCCATGCTGCTTCTTTAAATAATGGTGCAACTATAATTGCTACAACTACTACAGGAAAAACCCCCAGTTTTCCTAAAAGCCCTAATGTCGGATATTTTTCTTGCACTTTAGCAAAATGCTTTGAAAACATTAAATAAAAACCTAACCCTACTGCAATCGTAATCGTCCAAGGGAATTGATCGAACCTTCCACCAATTTCAAAGACCGAGATAACAGCAGCAAATCCAGCACCGATTATAATACCTGCATTCATTGCTGGTGGTATAAGTCGAATAATTTTAGTAGCTAACCCTGTAATACCTAAAAATAAAGATAATATTCCTAGTGTCAATTGAAAGGCAATAAGTGCATACACCCGTTCTGGTCCTTCTGGAAACTGTTGAACATACAGCATAATTAAAGGAACGGCAGGAGTAATCCATCCAGGAACGACAGGATCCCCTAATAGGTGATGTAATAAATAAAATAATCCATTCATTATAACAATCGCTAAAGCCACTTCAAACGGCATTCCTAACAACTCCATCAATAATGGAATTGCAGCAAGGTCTACTGCACACATCAGTAGTCCTTGAATATAATCAGGCCATTCAAATCGATAATGAATAAATGGCAAGCGAATCTTAAATGGACCTGCTGGGATATGTGGTGCTTCTTCTCCAAACCCTCTCTTCTTCCATAACATACATTTCTCCCCTTTATTTCACTAATAAAGCCCTTACATTTCATGAAAAATATTTAACTTCTCATCTTTTTCCAGTAAGCGCTTACTGAATACGTATTCATTTACATTCAAAAAAATAACCATATATATGAATACGTATTCATTTTTAAAAAGTAGAAGCTACACTTAAAACTGACGTGTTGTGCTTCTACGAAATACCTTAACAGATTCTGTTATTTGAATGCAAGTATTTTTTTTATTTTCTATCATATTAATCAATTCTTCTATAGCGATTGCTCCAATATTTTTTTGAGATTTACTACCTACTGTTGTTAAACGAACAGCGCCGTGACTTGCTTCTTCAACATTATCAATACCAATAACACTTAATTGTTCGGGCACTTTTTTTCCTTCGCGATATGCAATGTCGAGGAGATCTAAAGCGATTGAATCTGCTCCACCAATATATGCAGTAGGCGGCTCTTTTAAATTCTCCAAAAGATGGTAAGCTTCGAAAACTTCTTCTTTCGTCGCTTTATCATGAATAACATAATCAGGATTTAAAAAATGGTTTGCCTCTTCAAATGCTTTTTTAACACCGAGGAATCGATTTCGAAAAGTGCTGACTTTTAATGAACCTCCTATCCATGCAATGCGAGGGTGTCCAAGTGTTAGTAGATGTTTAGCTGCCAAATAACCGGCAGCTTCATTATCTATTTCAACAAAATATTCATTTTTCTTATGTTTTCGATTATACGTTAAAAAAGGAATAGACAACTCTTTCAAACGCCCGAATATACTATCTTCTAAAAGAATACAAGATAAAATCATCCCATCCATTTTATTTTGCATAGCACTTTCATAAGTATCAGCTAGTTTATCATCTGTTACAAACTGAACATTTACTTGATAACCTTTATTATTGGCATAGTTTACAATAGCTGATGTCGTTTCGACAAAAAAAGGATTGTACAATGGACCTGATAGTAAAGTGATGAGTCCCGTTTTATTTTGAACGAGTGAACGAGCATGAGCATTCGGAATATATTTTAAGTCTTTAATTGCTTGTTCTACTTTTTTCCTTGTTTCTTCTTG
>JASLIE010000252.1 GCA_030152985.1 Bacillaceae bacterium | reverse complement strand
GACCAATGTTTCTGAATAAACTCATCACGCCCTGAGGCTTTTCTGTAGGCCTTATATCTTGCTTGATGTGTTTGATGATAGTTTTGATGAACTGATTCTGCTTCATAAAAAATTTCAGCTGGTCGAATTTCAGTAACGATAGCTTGATTAAAACGTTTTGATTGTTCTAGCGCCTGTTTTGAATGAAGTGCTTTTTCTTTTTGACTCTCATCATGATAAAAAATCGCTGTTCGATAAGCATGGCCACGATCATAGAATTGCCCACCAGGATCAGTTGGATCAATCTGTTGCCAATATAAAGTTAAAAGAGTTTCGTATGACATAAGTGTCTCATCATATTTAATTTGAACAACCTCTAAATGACCAGTCTCGTTAGTTGAAACTTCATCATAGCTTGGATTAACTGTTTTACCTCCCATATAGCCTGATTTTACGGAAAGAATTCCATCGCGTTCTTCAAAGGGTTCAATCATACACCAAAAACATCCACCAGCAAATGTTGCATAATTACTCTCTTTCATCATAATAAGGTTCCTCCTTCTTATTTGGTTCTGGTAGGTCTGGTTCAACAGCTGTAAATACAAATCCAACCATACTAATTGAGAAGATTAAAAGACCGATCACTATATGTTTAATAAATGCTTTGTAGCTTTGATTAAAATTATCAATAACTTTAACTGTATAAATAAGTGAATAAATGATTGCTAGTGCTGCAATTATTATAAAAAAGTAACTCATTTTTTACCTACTTTCTTTTTTACTTGCAATTCTATCTTATCATACCCTTTATTATAAAGTAAAAAACCACCTTACTTTATAATAAGGTGGTTTTTTTACTACTCTTTATCCATTTGGTTATTCATAGCACGCATCATTTGATTAATTTTCTTTTGACTTGGTTTTTGTCCCATTTGCATCATTAATGTACGTAACATTTGTTCGTTAATTGGTGGATTTTTCTTTAAATAATCCATCATATATTTACGAGCGATCCAGAACCCTAGAGCAACTCCTAATATGAGTGTACCTAACGCGATTAATACAACCCAGATTGTTGACATCTATATACTCCCCCCTATATTCCAACTACAAGTATAGTTTATCTTGAGTAAGAAGTAAATTATTTTAGTAAGTCTCTAACACTTTCTACTACATGTTCAGGTGTGAAACCAAATTCTTCTATTACTTTATTCCCTGGGGCTGAGGCACCGAATCTATTAATTCCAATAACCTTACCTTCAAACCCAGTATATCTTTCCCAACCAAGTGGGTTAGCCATTTCAATTGCTAGACGTTTTGTTTTTAATTTTGGTAAAACTTTCTCTTGGTAGTTTGCTTCTTGTGCCTCAAATAAATCCCATGAAGGCATACTGACGACACGAGTTAAAATACCTTCTTCTTTAAGTTTTTTCTGAGCCTCTAATGCTAACTGAACTTCTGATCCAGTCGCAATTAAAATGACTTCAAAGTCTTCTTGATCACTTAAGATATAAGCACCTTTTTTAACATTTTCATATGTTTCTTCAGCCTCTTTTGTGACTGTTGGTAAAGCTTGTCTAGTTAAGACAAGTGCTGTTGGTTTATCTTTTGATTCAATCGCTATTCTCCAAGCTGCTTGTGTTTCATTTCCATCGGCCGGACGTATAACAGATAAATTAGGCATTGCTCTAAATGATGGTAAATGTTCAATCGGTTCATGAGTTGGACCATCTTCACCAACGGCAATTGAGTCATGTGTAAATACATAGGTAACAGGTGCCTTCATGAGTGCTGACAGACGCATAGCAGGTCGAACATAGTCACTAAAAACAAAGAAGGTACCTCCATAAGGCTTTAAGCCACCGTGCAATGCCATTCCATTTAAAGCTGCTCCCATAGCAAACTCTCTTACACCGAACCAAACATTGCGTCCGCTGTAGTTATCTTTAGTATAGTCAGCCTCATCTTTCATCATTGTGTTGTTTGAACTTGCTAAGTCTGCACTTCCACCAAATAGTTGTGGGACAGATTTTGATAAAGCGTTAATTAAATCACTTGATGCAACACGTGTTGCTAGCTTATCTTCACCGTATTTATAACTCGGAAGTTCCTGATCCCAGCCGTGGGGTAATTTATTCTTCATCACCATGAGATATTCTTCAGCTAATTTCTCATGTGTTGTTTGATAATCTTTAAAGAGAGCTTGCCACTTCGCTTCTGCTTCTTTCCCTTTTTCGATAACCTTTCTTTTAAAGTCATCGTAAACTGCTTGAGGGACTTCAAACGCTTGATAGTCCCATTCGTAATTTTCCTTTGTTAACCTTGATTCTTCTTCACCTAAAGGTGCTCCATGTGAGGCTGATGAATCGGATTTATTTGGTGAACCATAACCAATAATCGTTTTAACTTCTATTAATGTTGGTTGTGTAGTATTTGCTTTAGCTTCAGTTAAGGCTGCACGAATTTCATCAAGATTATTACCATCTTCTACACGAATGACTTGCCAATTATATGACTTAAATCTTTCTTCAGTATTATCTGAAAAAGAGCGGTCTAAATCACCGTCTAAAGAGATGTCATTTGAATCATATAAGACAATTAACTTACTTAAAGCGAGATGACCTGCAAGTGAGGCAGCTTCATGAGAAATACCTTCCATGATATCCCCATCACCTACAAGTGAGTAAGTATAGTGATTTACAATTTCATAGCCATTTTGATTGTATTTACTTGCTAAATGATTTTCTGCCATCGCCATACCAACAGCCATAGCAACACCTTGTCCAAGCGGACCTGTTGTTGCTTCAACTCCGTCTGTATCAAGCACTTCAGGATGGCCTGGTGTACGGGAATTCCATTGTCTAAATGCTTTTAAATCATCTAAAGTCACATCATAGCCAGATAGATGAAGAAGGCTGTATAAGAGCATTGAACCATGACCTGCTGAGAGAACAAAACGATCGCGATCAACCCATTTAGAGTTTTTTGGATTATGTTTCATAAATTCTGTCCAAAGTGTGTAGGCCATTGGAGCTGCTCCCATAGGTAAGCCAGGGTGGCCTGAGTTTGCTTTTTCAATCGCATCAATTGATAGTGTTCGAATTGCATTAATTGAAAGTTGTTCTTGATTCATCATTAATCTAATCATCCTTAGTGTTTATTTTTATTGTTTTTTAATTCTTTAATTTTATCAGGTGTTACATCATTACCATCAGGATCCACAACTTTTAACGTACTAATTTGATTTGTAAACGAATTTTTAATACTACTTAAATACTTATTACGCAAATCTTTTTGTTCAGTTTTTTCTTCTATTGTTAATTCTGTTGTTTTAGCCTTATTGGCTAATTCATTTATTCGTTTTAATTCTTCATCAGTAACCATTCAGAGTCACTCCTTTACGTATCTTAGTCTATTGTACTTTAAATCTTGAAAATGTAAAAGTGAAGTCCATTTAATTTAAGGATAAATTAAAACCGAACTTATGTTTGACTTTTCATTTTGAACTGATAAACTTAAAACTAGTTATTCTTTAAGAGATAATGAGGTGAAAGAATGGATAGCTTATCAAATAGACAACAATTGATTTTAAACTTTATAAAAGCAGAAGTCGCAGAAAGAGGTTATCCTCCATCTGTACGTGAGATTGCCAAAGCAGTTGGACTTGCGTCAAGTTCTACCGTGCATGGACACTTAGCAAAAATCGAAGAAAAAGGATTTATTAAGCGTGATCCAACGAAACCAAGAGCCATTGAGATTATTGAACCAGATAGTCATATTTATAAAGATACTGCAAGATACATTCCTGTTTTAGGAAAAGTAACCGCGGGTGTTCCGATTACTGCAGTAGAAAACATTGATGAATACGTACCTGTTCCTAGCTCTAGTGCAAGTGACGCTGATAATTTATTTATTTTAATCATTGAAGGCGATAGCATGATTAATGCGGGTATATTTGATCGGGACCAAGTCGTTGTTAAACAACAAAACACAGCTGAAAATGGTGATATCGTTGTTGCGATGACCGATCAAGATGAAGCAACAGTTAAACGCTTTTAAAAAGAAAAA
>JASLIE010000106.1 GCA_030152985.1 Bacillaceae bacterium | reverse complement strand
AAAGAAGCGCATTAAAATATGTGGAAGTCCAGATGTTCCTAAAACAAGTGCCATCATCATTGAAACGGAGTCTAAGGTACTTGTATATTTCATTCCAGGAACTAGATATTCTTCACCGTGTTCATTTGCAACGGTATCAAACATGTTCATGATCGAGTAATCAAATTTAGCAAAGACAAGCACGGCTAATAAGCCAGTACCAAATAATAAAAGACCTGCTTTAATGATTTGAACCCACGAAGTTGCTGTCATTCCACCAAATAAAACATAAGTCGTCATCATAATTCCAACAATTAATACGGCAATCCAATATTCAATTCCAAATAATAGCTTAATTAAAGCACCAGCACCGACAAGTTGAGCAATCATATATAAGATAACGATTACAATTGTACCAAATGCAGCGGCTCCACGTACTCTTTTTTCATTAAAACGTGCCGTTAACATGTCAGCCAGTGTATATTTACCTAAGTTTCTCATTGGTTCAGCGATAATATATAAAAGAACAAGGTTCGCAACAACATAACCAACTGAGAAAAAGAAACCGTCAAATCCTGTTAAGGCAATTGCACCCGAAACACCTAAGAAGGCAGCTGCCGAGAGGTAATCACCTGCAATAGCAAAACCATTTTGCCATCCAGTTAAGCCGCCACCAGCAGTATAAAAATCACTTGCTGAAGATGTTCGCTTTGAAGCAAAGTATGTAACTAATAATGTTAATCCAACAATAGCTAAGAAAAAACTCACTGATACAAGATTCATTTAATTTCCACCTTTCGCGTTATACTCATCCATAACTTTAGCTGCTTGTTTGTCAAACGTAGATGCTTTTCTTATATAAATCGTCGCCATCACGACTGTCATAATAAACAATGCACCAGAGTATAACCAAACACCTGTGATATTTCCAATGACCTTCTGTTGTAAAACAGGTCTAAAAGCTAAAATTGGTAAAAGAATATAAAAGAATAAGAAGCCAAATGTCATTGAAAATAAGAAAGTATTTTTCTTTTTTACAAATGAATTGAAAGAATCCATTGCTTCAATTTCTGCATATTCTTTACTCGTCCACACCCTTGCTTGGTTATTGTTTTCATCATGTTTCATAAAAATTCCTCCTCTACTTAAATAAACAAAACTCGTCTACTTGAAAACGTTAACACGAGATTTATTAGTATTCTATAGCATTTGAATAAAATAGCAATTTTTTCTTTTAAAAACCCCAGCTTCTTAAAACAGTCAAACCCTTAAATAGTTCATTTCATGTCTTTTTAACAACCATTAAACAACTTTGTTATACAACATACAAAATGTCTAAAAAACCAACAAAAAATGTCGAATTATCAGAATTTTTTGTCTAAACAAAAGCTATACATGAAAAGGTTTGTTAATTTAATAGGTTTATAAGATAATATAAGTAAGAAAAGGATGTGTTTTGATGAGAGTGGTATTCGATTTAGAAGCGTGGGATAAAATAGATTTAGATTATTTTTTAGATTCGGAGATTTCTATTCATGTTCTTGCTGAGCGGGCACAACTATTAATTACAAGCGAAAAACATACAGTGATTTTAAATGAGCTTGCAAAGAGTTTATTTGAGTTAATTGAGAGGGGGGGAGCAAATAAAGTCTTTGGAATCGATAAGAAGGCACATTTAAAACTTGAACGTGACAATGAGCAATTAATTATTATAATTTATAATGATTTTTTAGACCAAGCTGATCATGTTTTAATTTATAATTTATTTGAATTCAGTCAAGCTTATTTTGAAGCAGTTCGATCTTATTTAAGCAGTCTTCATGAGTATAAAAATCAGTCAGCTGCGTTAGAGCGACTAGAAGAGCAGTTAAATGCTTACGAATCTTTAATTGAAAGATAAATAGAGAGGATGGTCTAGATGAGAAAGTTTGAATTAAGAAATGGTGCAGAGCTTCCGGTGAGTGGTTTAGGTGTTTATAAAATGGTAGACCCTGAAGAAACGCTTAGGGCAATTACAAGTGCATTAGATATAGGTTACCGAGCAATTGACACAGCAAGTTTTTATGGAAATGAGGCGCTAGTTGGACAGGCAATCAAAGCTTCTGATGTGGACCGAGAGGAGCTTACAATTACAACAAAGGTTTGGAATACAGATCAAGGATACGATGAAACACTCCGAGCTTTTGAAGCTTCTTTAGAATTACTTGACTTAGATTATATTGACGTTTATTTAACCCACTGGCCGGTGCCAGGTAAGTATGTTGAAACCTATCGAGCCATCCAAAAACTTTATGATGAAAAGTTGATTCGTATTCCGGGTGTTTCAAATCACACGATTGAAGACCTCGAAGTCATCAAGCGTGAATTAAACTTAGTGCCATTTATCAATCAAGTTGAAATGCATCCTTATTTACAACAAAAACAGCTACTTGAATATTGTAACAAACATAAAATTCAAGTAACTGCTTGGTCACCACTTGGAAAAGGGGCTGTACTTGATGATCCAGTCATTCAAAAAATAGCAAAAAAACATCAAGTAAGTCCTGCTCAAGTGATTTTAAAATGGCATGAATCAAGAGGTGTCATGAGTATTCCAAAATCAGTTACACCCGACCGGATTAAAGAAAATTTTTACTACCATCAAATTAATTTAGGAAAAGAAGATCTTGAGGCAATCGAGCAACTTGAACGCGATGGCCGTATGGGGGCAAACCCATCAGATCCAAATTTTATGAATCATTTTAAAGGACTTTAATTTTATTTAAATAAAAAAGTTAAGCGCCAAAACAATAATGATTTTGGGATAAAAGGAAAGACTCTATCTCTAAAGTGAGTGAGTAAAGGGTTATCCCACTGAGCTGCTTGACCAATTTGACGTGAAAGCTCGATGACTTTTCGAGCTTTTTTTACGCGTGCTTTATTATAATCAAGCAGCGCCTCTTCAATTGTCTCATGCTTTTTGATTGCATAGGTAAGTGCGTGAGCATCTTCGATTGATTGTCCGGCTCCTTGCCCCATATTAGGTGTTGTTGCGTGGGCAGCATCACCAAGTAAAATGACACGTTCTTTAAAGAATGTATCAAGTGGTTGGATGTCATAAATATCATGATGTAAGAAGTAGTCGTTTTTAGTTTCACGCACAAGTCGTTTAATAATAGGAGAGAAGTGTTCGAAAAGTAAGGCAACATCTTCTTTTGTTTTTGAACTTAAATATTCATCTGCCTCAGGTGCGTTTACACAAGCAAACCAGTAAACTTCATTATTTTTAAGAGGGGCCCAACCAAAACGCCCTTGAGTCGACCAAGCCTCATGTGATGTGTGAAGTTTGACATCTCCTTTATTTTTAGTGATCCCACGCCAACACGTATAGTTTGCATAACGAATTTTATGTTGAGGAA
>JASLIE010000103.1 GCA_030152985.1 Bacillaceae bacterium | reverse complement strand
AGATCCAAGATTACTCAACAAGGATTAAGCACGTTTTAGATACTGAAAAAGTAGAGTATTTATTTTTACTTCCCTATCAAATAGATGAATTGATAATTATTTTACCGAGTCAAGTTAAGCTATCAATTAAACAAATACATGAAATGAAAATGAGGATAGAAACGACATTCGTCATAGCTTTTAGTGATCTTAAAAAAGGTGTTATTGGTTTGAGAACAGCTTATAAAGAACTTCAAAAAATTTTAAGTTTAAACAAGGGTGAAAGAGAAATAACAAGCACTGAAGAATGGGAGTTAGAACTCCTGATTAACTCTGTTTCAAGTGAAAAATACCATTCAATTTGTCAAAAGTATGAAGAAAGATTACTCACTTTAAATAAACAATATATTGAAACCCTAGAAACCTATATCTCATATAACGGTGCAATGAAAGAAACCTCTGAATCATTAAATATTCATCGAAACACATTACAATATCGATTAAATAAAATACAAGAAATTGTTGGGCTTGATCCTTTCTCAATTGAGGATGGCTTTATTTTATATATTATTTTAACCCACTCTAACTTTGTATAAATGCACAAAAAACATCCCTTTTTTAAGTCGAATTTTATAATATTTACATTTATATTATTCAAGTGTGAATGTTAAACTAGAATTAACAAGAAAAAGGGAGTTTATTATGAAAATTACAATTTCACCTGATGCTTTTAAAGGAAGCTTATCAGCGTTAGAAGTAGCTTATGTGATTGAGCATGCATTAAATGAAGTTGCACCTGAATTTGATACTGTTATTAAACCAATGGCAGACGGTGGAGAGGGAAGTTTAGATGCAGTTGTATCTGCTACAAATGGTTTTAAAGTCCCCCTTAAAATTAAGGGGCCTTTAGGAACTCAGATTAATTCAAGTTATGGTGTAATTAAGGAAAAAATAGCTTTTATTGAATGCGCAAATACTATTGGAATTAGTTTAGTTCCAGACGATTTAAAAAATCCTGAAGAAACAAGCTCTTATGGTTTAGGAGAAGCGATTTTAAGTGCTGTAAAAGATGGCTATCGAGAAATCGTTATTGGCTTAGGTGGGAGTAGCGTTAATGATGGTGGATTAGGTATGCTTTCAGCTTTAGGCGTACGATTTTTAGATACTGAAAATAAACCGGTGGGTATTTTCGGTAAAAATTTAAAAGAAGTGAAGCGAGTTGACTTTACAATTAACCCATTATTAAAAGATGTGAAGATTGTCGTTGCAAGTGATGTTGATAATCTACTTTACGGGCTTGAGGGAGCAACACATATTTATGGAGAGCAAAAAGGTCTTTCAGCTGAAAAGGTAATTGAGTACGATGAATTGTTACATGGTTACGCTCAAATTATTGAAAAAGCGATTGGAAAGGACTTATCAAGCTTGAAAGGATCAGGTGCAGCTGGTGGTGTAGGTTTTGCTTTATTAAGTATTAATGCCAAGATTGTTCAAGGAGCTTCTTATATAGCGCAATTAATCAATCTTGAACAAGAGATTAAACGCTCTGATCTCGTTATTACCGGAGAGGGAAGAAGTGATGAGCAGACACTTTTTGGTAAAGCACCATTCTATGTCGCAAATCTTGCAAGTAAGTATAATATTCCAACAATCTTAATTTCAGGAAGTGTTGCTAAAGAAGTCGATTTAATGATGAATTATTTTACAGGAATATTTTCGATTATTAATGAGCCAATGACGCTAGAAGAAGCAATGAAACAAACGGAGGATTTATTGTATCAAAAGACCCTCTATCTTGGACATATGTTTAAGTATTTTATGTAACACCTATTTCGCTCTCATATATGATAAAATAGAGTCGTCTAACTAAGACGACTCTATTTTTAGGAGGGACTTGATTGAGCCAAAAAAGAAGATTTGAAATCATGTTAAATGGAGTAATTGCTTACTTCATTTTAGTCTTGTTTCTTTATGGGCTACAGTGGCTAACAAATTTATCTGTCTATACATTATTGATTAATTATGAGTTTATTCCTATTTTAAATGTAAATCTTTTTTTTGCACATCTCCTTAACTTAATAATAAGTCTTATTTTAGCTCGTTTTTTTTACAGTAATATTATTAAACGTGGCTGGCGCTGGCAAGATATTTTGTTTCATGTCACATTTGGAATCATGTTTGTAGGTCTTTTAACTTATCCACTAACTTATTTCTCAAATATAACGCCAGATTTATTTCATATTTTTTCATTAGTTTTTTGGGTAGTTAGTTTTATGATTTATGGATTGAGTATGAGTTTAGGATTTATTTATTTTATAAATAAATCGAAAAGCCCTTCTATTCGATCCAAAGATCAAGATAAAAAGGAAAAAGTGATTCCATTTAGTCGGAAGTCTTAAGATGAGCTACTTGATTTATGTAATCTAAGGTCCAATTTGAATCATTAAAGGTAATCTGAGTGAAAGATCCATTTTTTAAAGTTGTAATAGTTGACCCTGCTTGATGATTTGTCACTGTTGAAAGTAAAGAATTTAAAACTGCTCCGTGAGCGACGACGATTATTTTTTTATTTGGATAGTTTGTTAAGAGATGATTCATCCCGACTATAACGCGTTTATTTAAGTCAAGCCTAGCTTCCATATCAGGATAAATTCGATCTGGGTAAAGTTGATTTAATTGACTTAAATCCATTCCTTCTGCAAGTCCAAAAGAGCGCTCTTTTAAAAAATCCTTGATGATTAAGGGAATCTCTAATGATTGATTAATGATTTTTGCAGTCGATAAGGCACGTGACAATGGACTCGAAATAATGAGATCATAATCATTGCTTTTTAAAGCAATTCCACAAGCTCTAGCTTGTCTTTTACCATTTTCATTTAGTGGAATATCGATTTGTCCTTGGATTATTTTTTTATTATTCCAGTCCGTTTCACCGTGTCTAATAAATAAAGTTTTTGCCATAAAATAACTCCTTTAATTGATAGTCTCTTTATT
>JASLIE010000099.1 GCA_030152985.1 Bacillaceae bacterium | reverse complement strand
AAGTTAAGTGATTATATTGGAGCAATGAATATCGTGATGTTTGCCCCTGAAGATCTAACCTTAGTTAAGGGCCCCCCACAAAACCGGAGACGATTTATTGATATGGAACTTGGCCAAATTCAACCGGTTTACATTTATCATCTCGGACAGTATCAGAAGATCTTAAAGCAGCGTAATCAATTGTTAAAACAATTACAAAAAGATAAAAGTGATCACATACTTTTAGATGTAATAACAGAACAATTGATTGAACATGCTGCTTATGTTTTAAAGGCACGTTTCGACTTCTTAAACCTTCTACGCAAGTGGGCCATTCCAATCCATTATAAAATAAGTCGTGAGTTAGAAGATTTACGGATTGATTATCTCCCATCATTTAAAATAAATGAAGCAGATACTGAAGAAGTAATTAAGGAGGGTCTGCGCTCATCATTTGCTAAAGTGACTGATAATGAGATTTTTCGTGGAACGACTTTAATTGGTCCACACAGGGACGATTTAGAGTTTTTTATTAATGATAAAGAAGTAAAAACTTACGGGTCACAAGGACAACAAAGGACGACTGCACTTGCCTTAAAATTAGCTGAAATTGATTTAATTCACAGTGAGATTGGTTCTTACCCGATACTTTTATTAGATGACGTTTTAAGTGAATTAGACGATTTTAGACAGTCACATTTACTAAGCGCTATTCAAGGGAAAGTACAAACATTTGTCACAACGACAAATATCGACGGAATTGAACATAAAACCATTGAACAAGCAACACTTTATCGAGTTGAAAATGGTCAAATAATTTCATAGAAAGCGTTGATAAAATGTTTATAGATATAGATGATGAGCATGTCATTCAAGCACAAAAAGTTTTAACAGTTCTAGATATCAACTTATTAGATACATCGAGTAAATTAAAAGAATTTATCGATAAAAAGATAGAGGCAGAACTAGTCGTTGGTCAAGAAACAGATAGTAAGTCATTAATTATTACAGATGAGTATGTTTATTTTAGTCCTTATTCGACAGTGACGCTTACAAAACGTTTTAATATGAGTCAAATAATTAATAATTTAGAAAGTTATAGTAACTATTAATGAAATGAAGGTGAAGGAAGAGTATGGATGAAAAAATTAATCAAGAGCAGTCATATGATGCGGGTCAAATCCAAATTCTTGAAGGATTAGAGGCAGTAAGAAAACGTCCAAGTATGTATATCGGTTCAACAAATGAAAAAGGATTACATCACCTTGTTTGGGAAATCACAGATAACAGTATTGATGAAGCATTAGCAGGTTATTGTGACCGGATTGAAGTGATTATCGAAGAAGACAATAGTATTACAGTCAAAGATAATGGACGTGGAATCCCTGTTGATGCGCATGAAGACTCAGGAAAATCAGCATTAGAAGTGATTATGACAGTCCTCCACGCAGGTGGAAAGTTTGGAGGGGGCGGTTATAAGGTTTCGGGTGGTTTACATGGTGTAGGTGCAGCTGTTGTTAACGCACTTTCGAGTCATTTATCAGCTCAGGTTCATCGTGAGGGACAAATTCATGAAGTCAAATTTGAACAAGGTGTTGCAACAGGTGACATTGAAATCATTGGTACAACAGATGTGACTGGAACAATTATTAATTTTAAACCTGATCCAGAGATATTTACTGAAACGACTGTCTTTGATTATGATGTCTTAAAAAATCGAATTCGTGAACTGGCATTTTTAAACCGTGGGTTAACGATTGTCTTAGAAGATAAGCGTGATGCTAAAGAGCCTGAGGAGTTTTATTACGAAGGTGGAATTCGTTCATATGTTGAATATATGAATCGTTCGCGTGAGGTCTTACACGAGCCAATCTATGCTGCGGGTGAAGAAGATGATATCGCAGTTGAAGTTGCGATTCAATACAATGATGGTTTTGCAAGTCACTTATTTTCCTATGCGAATAACATTAATACACATGAAGGTGGAACACACGAATCAGGTTTTCGTTCAGCCTTAACGCGTGTCATTAATGATTATGCAAGAAAAAGTAATCTATTTAAAGAAGATGATGAGAACTTAAGTGGTGAGGACGTACGTGAAGGTTTAACAGCTATTGTTTCAGTTAAGCATACGGACCCACAATTTGAAGGCCAAACAAAAACGAAACTTGGAAATAGTGAAGTTCGTTCTGTGACCGATTCAATTTTCAGTGAGACTTTCTCTAAATTCTTATTTGAAAATCCAGCAGTCGGTAAAACAATTGTTGAAAAAGGATTAATGGCTTCACGTGCACGAATGGCTGCACGTAAAGCACGTGAGTTAACTCGTCGTAAGAGTGCACTTGAAATATCAAACTTACCTGGTAAGTTATCCGATTGTTCGTCTCGAGATCCTGAGATTAGTGAACTTTACATTGTTGAGGGAGACTCAGCAGGAGGTTCAGCAAAGCAAGGAAGAGATCGTCATTTCCAAGCGATCTTACCTTTAAGGGGTAAGATTTTAAATGTTGAGAAAGCACGTTTAGATCGTATTCTCTCAAATAATGAAATTAGAATGATGATTACTGCACTCGGAACGGGGATAGGTGAAGAGTTTGATATTACAAAAGCACGTTATCATAAAGTCATTATCATGACAGATGCTGACGTTGATGGTGCGCATATTAGGACCTTACTTTTAACCTTTTTCTATCGTTTTATGCGTCCCTTAGTAGAGCATGGTTATGTCTATGTTGCCCAACCACCTTTATATCAAATAAAGCAAGGGCGGACTTTAAATTATGCCTATAGTGATGACGGACTTGAAAAAATGTTAGAAAGTCTACCTAAATCACCAAAACCTGATTTACAACGCTATAAGGGACTTGGAGAGATGAATGCAGATCAATTATGGGAGACAACGATGAATCCTGAATCACGTACACTTTTACAAGTAAAATTAAAAGATGCGATTGATGCAGATGAAGTCTTTAATATTCTAATGGGGGATAAAGTAGAACCCCGTCGTGAATTTATTGAAGAAAATGCACAGTACGTTCAAAACTTAGACGTATAAATGAAGCAAGAGCTAGGAGGTTAAGGCGAGTGGAAGAGGAAAGATCAAATGTAGAACAAATCAATATCAGTGAAGAAATGCGGACATCATTTTTAGATTATGCAATGAGTGTAATTGTTTCACGTGCATTACCAGATGTAAGAGATGGTTTAAAACCCGTACATCGCCGTATTTTATATGCGATGAATGAATCAGGTATGCACGCTGATAAACCATATAAAAAGTCAGCCCGTATCGTCGGAGATGTCATGGGGAAATATCACCCGCATGGTGACTCATCAATTTATGAAGCCATGGTTCGAATGGCACAGGATTTTAGTCATCGTTACCTCTTAGTTGATGGGCATGGAAACTTTGGGTCAGTTGACGGAGATTCAGCAGCTGCAATGCGTTATACAGAAGCGAGAATGTCAAAGCTTGCAACTGAGCTCTTACGTGACATTAATAAAGATACAATTGATTATCAAGATAACTATGATGGAAGTGAACGTGAGCCTGTTTTTTTACCTGCACGTTTTCCGAATCTCTTAGTCAATGGATCATCAGGAATTGCAGTTGGAATGGCGACAAATATTCCACCACATAACTTAGGCGAGACGATTGATGCTGTTTTGGCCTTAAGTGAGAATCCGGATATTACAGTCCCAGAGTTAATGGAGTATATCCCAGGTCCGGATTTTCCGACAGCAGGGATTATTATGGGTGTTAGTGGAATTCGCAAAGCTTATGAAACAGGTCGTGGCTCGATAACTATCCGAGCTAAAGTAGAAACAGAAGAAAATGCTAATGGTACGACGACAATCATCGTCACTGAGATTCCTTATCAAGTGAATAAAGCTAAATTAATTGAGCGTATTGCAGAGCTTGTTCGTGATAAAGAAATTGACGGAATCACAGAATTAAATGATGAGTCAGACCGTAATGGGATGCGGATTGTTATGCGTCTACGTCGTGATGTGAATGCAGATGTTATTTTAAATAACTTATATAAACACACAGCACTTCAAACGACTTTTGGTATTAATACACTTGCGCTCGTTAACGGGCAACCACGTGTCTTAACACTGAAGCAGACGCTTGAGTATTACTTAGAACACCAAATTGAAATCATTAGACGACGGACTCAGTTTGAATTAAACCGAGCTGAAGCACGTGCACATATTCTAGAAGGGCTAAGAATTGCCTTAGATAATTTAGATGAAGTTATTTCATTAATTCGTAATTCAAAAACGACCCAAATTGCACGTGATGGTTTAATGAGTCGCTTCAATTTAAGTGAAAAACAATCACAAGCTATTTTAGACATGCGTTTACAGCGTTTAACCGGTTTAGAACGTGAAAAAATTGAAGAAGAATATAAAGAGCTAATCGAGTTAATTAAAGACTTAAAAGCGATACTTGCTGATGAAGAACGAATTTTACAAATTATTCGTGATGAATTAACAGATGTCAAGGAACGCTTTAATGACCCACGTCGGACTGAAATTACAGTTGGTGGCGCGGATTTCTTTGAGGATGAGGATTTAATCCCAGAAGAAAATATAGTCGTGACCTTGACACATAAAGGCTATATTAAACGTCTACCTGCTTCGACCTACCGGACACAAAACCGAGGAGGTAGAGGAATTCAAGGGATGGGAACCAATGAAGATGACTTTGTTGAGCATTTACTCTCAACCTCAACACATGACACCTTGTTATTCTTTACAAATAAAGGGCGTGTCTATCGTACAAAAGGCTACGAAGTACCTGAATTTAACCGAACAGCAAAAGGTCTCCCTTTAATTAACCTGCTTGAGCTTGATCAAGATGAGTCAATTAATGCTGTAATCAGTGTCGAAGAATTTGATGAAGAAGCTTATCTCTTCTTTACGACACGAACAGGTCAATCAAAACGAACGAGTTTAGCTGACTTTGCTAATATTCGACGTGGCGGTATTATTGCAATCGGCTTAAAGGACGAAGATGAATTGATTTCTGTTCAATTAACAGATGGAACAAAAGATATTGTCATTGCAACAAAGCAGGGCTATATCATTCGCTTTGATGAGGAAAAGGTAAGAACAATGGGAAGAACTGCAGCAGGTGTCCGTGGAATTCGTTTACGTGATGGGGATGAAGTTGTCTCGATGGAAATTGTCGAAGAAGGTTCACAAATACTCCATGTCACGAGTAAGGGTGTCGGAAAACGAACATTTGAAAAAGAATATCGTCAAACAAATCGTGGCGGTAAGGGGTATTTTGCCTGCCGTTTAACTGATGATACAGGTCATGTTGTATCAGTTAAACCTGTCTTAGGTGATGAAGATATCATGGTTATGACAATTGATGGTGTTTTAATTCGTATTCCAGTAGAAAGCATCTCAATTACAGGAAGAAACACACAAGGTGTCCGTCTCATTAGAGTTCAAGGTGATGAAGAAGTCTCAACAGTTGCAAAAGTAGAAGCTGAAGAAGAGGAAGAATTAAGTTCATCAGAGGATGAGGTTGAAGCTGACTTACAAGAAGATAGAGCTTCGAATGCAGACGAAAGAACAGAAGAAACAGATGAATAATTGAATAAACTAAAAAGAGCTAGCCTGAGTTTAGGCAAGTTCTTTTTGTTTATTATTTTTCAAGTTTATCTTGCTTGAAAAAGTGAATTTGTTCACGTATTGTATTTAACAATAGAAAAAATCTAGTGAAAAATATAGGAGGAATTAAAATGGAAAAAGAAAAATTTGTTAAAGAAGGACTGACATTTGACGATGTCTTATTAATCCCAGCAAAATCAGAGGTTTTACCAAACGAGGTAAAAGTAGAAACGAAGTTATCGGAAAATTTAAGTTTAAGCACACCTTTTATCAGTGCTGGAATGGATACAGTTACTGAATCGGGTATGGCTATTGCAATGGCACGTCAAGGTGGCTTTGGTGTCATTCACAAAAATATGTCAATTGAAGAACAAGCAGAACATGTCGATCGTGTAAAGCGTTCTGAGAGTGGTGTCATCACGAACCCATTTTTCCTAACTCCAGAGCATCAAGTCTATGATGCTGAACACTTAATGGGAAAATTTAAAATTTCAGGGGTACCGATTGTTAACAATATTGATGAACAAAAGTTAGTTGGGATTTTAACGAATAGAGATTTAAGGTTTATTGAAGATTATTCCATTTTAATTTCTGAAGTAATGACGAGTGAAAATTTAATTACAGCACCTGTTGGAACAACTTTAGATGAAGCACAGAGTGTCTTACAAAAATATAAAATTGAAAAATTACCTTTAGTCGATGATGCAGGTATTTTACGAGGTTTAATTACGATTAAGGACATTGAAAAAGTAATTGAATATCCTAACTCTGCTAAAGATAAGCATGGGCGTTTACTTGTAGGTGCAGCTGTTGGTGTGACGGCAGATACGATGAAACGTGTTGAAAAACTTGTTGAAGCACATGTTGATGTGATTGTGATTGATACAGCACATGGTCATTCTCAAGGTGTCTTAGACAAGGTAAGTGAAATCAGAAAAAATTACCCAGACCTCGATATTATAGCAGGTAATGTAGCGACAGCTGAAGGAACAAAAGCATTAATTGAAGCAGGAGCAAATATTGTAAAAGTAGGAATTGGTCCGGGATCAATTTGTACAACACGTGTCATCGCAGGAATTGGTGTGCCACAAATTACAGCAGTTTATGATTGTGCAAAAGAAGCAAGTAAACATGGTGTACCTGTGATTGCAGACGGTGGAATTAAATATTCAGGAGATATTGTTAAAGCATTAGCAGCAGGTGCTCATGCAGTTATGTTAGGTAGCCTATTTGCTGGGACAACAGAAAGTCCAGGAGAAATGGAAATTTTCCAAGGACGTCAGTATAAGGTATATCGTGGAATGGGCTCTATTAGCGCTATGAAAGCAGGATCAAAAGATCGCTACTTCCAAGATGTTGAAGATGATGTTGAAAAGCTAGTACCAGAAGGCATTGAAGGTCGTGTTGCTTATAAGGGATCACTTGCGAATACGATTTTACAACTCATCGGTGGCGTTCGTGCAGGAATGGGTTATTGCGGAACAAAAGACCTTGCAGCACTCCGCTCAGACGCACAATTCATTAAGATTACAAATGCTGGACTCATTGAGAGTCACCCCCATGAAGTTCAAATAACAAAAGAAGCACCAAACTACTTTATGAAATAAGACCAAGGAGGTAAAGGATTTGTCAAAGAAATTTCATTTATTTATTTTAATATTACTTATTATTACGATTTTACCAATAGGAGAAGCAAAAGCGTTTAAAGTTGAAGCAGATTCAGCTATTTTAGTCGATCAAACAACAGGAAAAGTCTTGTATGCTAAAAATCCAGATGAACCTTTACCTCCTGCAAGCATGACAAAAATGATGACTGAATATCTTGTTTTACAAGCAATTGAATCAAAAGAAATCGATTGGGAGACAACAACAGAAATTAGCGATTATGCATATGAAATTTCAGCTAATAATCGTTTTTCTGGTGTAGGTTTACGAAAAAATATATCTTACACTGTAAGAGAATTATATGAGGCAATGGCTCTTTATTCCGATAATGCGACCTCGATTAGCTTAGCTGAACTCATCTCCGGTTCTGAAAGTGAATTTGTTAAATTAATGAATAAGACGGGAAAAGAAATGGGGATGCAGAATTTTAAATTTGTGAATTCATCTGGCTTAGCAAATGATATGTTAGATGGTAATCATCCAGAAGGAACCAAGGAAACGGATGATAATATCATGTCAGCAAGAGATTCAGCTATTTTAGCCAATCGTTTAATTACTGATTTTCCTCATGCATTAGAAATATCAAAAAAAGCTAAAACAGAGTTTGATGGTCAAACAATACCCAATTGGAATTGGATGTTAAAGCATGATGCAAGCTATTTAAAACCGCTTTATTATAAAGGTGTTGACGGATTAAAAACAGGTTATACAGAGAAAGCTGGTCATAATTTTACTGGAACTGCCCTACGTAATGAACGTCGATTAATCACAGTTGTCATGAAAACAAAAGGTGAAAGAGAACGTTTTATTGAAACTGCTAAGTTACTCGATTATGGCTTTGAACAATTTGAAGTAAAAACAATTTATGAAAAAGGTTATAGTGATGAAAAACAAGTTTTTAAAGTAAAAGATGGAAAGTCAGAAACAGTTAAAGGCAAACTGGCTGATTCAATCGTACTTCCGATTAAAAAATCAGCTGAAGATTCATATGAACTCATTTATAAAGAAAATAATCAAAAAATCACAGCACCAATTGAAAAAGATGATATAATAGGTGAAGCAACGATTAAATTTCCAAAAGAAGAAGCAAGTGGTTACTTAGAAGTTGATGAAGTGACTGTTGATGTTTTAGCAGCCGAATCAGTTAAGAAAAAGAATATTATTGCTCGTGGATTTAATCGTGTAGTTAAATATATTAAAGGTTTCATATAAAACATTAATAGGGGGATTTAACAATCATGGTACAATTTAAAAAAGGTGGCGTCATTATGGACGTCGTTAATGAAGAGCAAGCAAAAATCGCAGAAGCAGCGGGCGCAGTAGCTGTGATGGCGCTTGAGCGTGTTCCATCAGATATCCGTAAAGAAGGCGGCGTTGCACGTATGGCTGATCCGACGATTACTGAAGAAGTCATGAATGCTGTCTCTATTCCAGTTATGGCTAAAGGAAGAATCGGACATATTGTTGAAGCACGTGTTCTTGAATCAATGGGTGTAGATTTTATCGATGAGAGTGAAGTTTTAACACCAGCTGATGACGTTTTCCATATTAAAAAGTCAGACTTTAATGTACCATTTGTTTGTGGATGCCGTAATATCGGGGAAGCAGCGCGTCGTATTGGCGAGGGCGCAAAAATGCTCCGGACAAAAGGTGAACCAGGAACGGGGAATATTGTAGAAGCTGTACGTCATTTAAGACAAGTTCAAGCAGAAATTAAGCAACTTGTTTCAATGAGTCCAGATGAAGTCATGGTATTTGCTCGTGATAATCAGGCACCTTATGATATTTTAATGCAAATTAGAGAAGAAGGACGTTTACCGGTTGTTAACTATGCAGCAGGTGGTGTTGCTACACCTTCTGATGCAGCCTTAATGATGGAGTTAGGCGCAGATGGTGTGTTTGTTGGTTCAGGTATTTTTAAATCTGATAATCCAGAAAAATTTGCCCGTGCAATCGTTCAAGCAACTGAAAACTATCAGGATTACAAGTTAATTGCAGAGTTATCTAAAGACCTAGGTTCAGCAATGAAAGGACTTGAGATGAGTACACTATCAGGATCTGATTTAATGGCAGATCGCAGTGAGTAAAAGATAACGGGATTGACTCTCGTCCCTTCAAATGGGGCGGGAGTTTTTCCGTGTAAGAGGAGGCGTGATTATGTTAGATAGAAAACTATTAAGAACGAAATTTGATGAAATAACAGAACGTTTAAAACACCGTGGTGAAGACTTATCAGACTTAGTTAAATTCGGTGAATTAGATGAAAAAAGACGTCAGTTAATTAGCAAAGTAGAAGAATTAAAAGCAAAACGTAATGAGGCAACGAAAAAAATATCAGAACTTAAACGTGCTAAAGAAGATGCAGCGCCAGCTATTGAGGAAATGCGTGTTGTTGGTGAAGAGATTAAGTCACTTGATGGTGAGTTAAATGAAGTTGATGAAAAACTTGATCACATTCTTTTTTCAATACCCAATATCCCACATGAAAGTGTACCAGTCGGTGAAGACGAGGAAGATAATGTTGTCGCACGTACATGGGGAGAAATAAAAGAATATGATTTCGAGCCGATTCCGCATTGGGATTTAGGAAAAGACCTTGATATCCTAGATTTTGAGCGTGCAGCAAAAGTGACAGGCAGTCGTTTTGTTTTTTATAAAGGACTTGGTGCGCGACTTGAACGTGCTTTAATTAGTTTTATGATGGACTTACATGCAGATGAGCATGGTTATACAGAAATGATTCCACCATTCATGGTCAATCGTGACAGTATGACAGGAACAGGTCAATTGCCAAAGTTTGAAGAAGATGCTTTCTTGATAGAGGACTGGGACTATTTTTTAATCCCGACATCAGAAGTGCCTGTCACGAACTTCCATCGTGATGAGATTTTATCAGAAGCGGACCTACCTAAAAAATATGTAGCTCAAAGTGCATGTTTTAGATCAGAAGCAGGTTCTGCTGGACGTGATACACGTGGATTAATTAGACAGCATCAGTTCAATAAAGTAGAACTGGTTCAGTTTGTAAAACCGGAAGATTCATACGAAGCACTCGAACAATTAACAAAAGATGCAGAAAAAGTCTTACAATTACTTGAATTACCTTACCGTGTCATGAGTATGTGTACGGGTGATTTAGGATTTACAGCTGCTAAGAAATATGACATTGAGGTTTGGATTCCAACACAAAATACCTATCGTGAGATTTCTTCATGCTCAAACTTCGAAGATTTCCAAGCCCGTCGTGCGAAAATTCGTTACCGTAATGAAGCAGGTAAAACAGAATACCTTCATACACTAAATGGTTCAGGTCTTGCAGTTGGTCGAACAGTCACAGCTATTATTGAAAATAATCAACAAGCAGACGGTTCAGTTCTGATACCAAAAGTCCTTAGACCTTATATGGGTGGCATAGAAGTTATTAAAAAAGCATAAATAATTGACAAGTTCTAAAAAGTCTTGTATATTAGAACTTGTCCTTATGGAGGAATACCCAAGTCCGGTTGAAGGGATTGGTCTTGAAAACCAACAGGGGTGTCAAAGCCCGCGGGGGTTCGAATCCCTCTTCCTCCTTCATTTAAAAGTCTCAACTTCATTTACGAAGTTGGGACTTTTTTTATTTAAACAAGTTAATTTTAAGTTCAAAATAGTGTATACTTAAGCTACTTAGGTGTCAAAATGACTTGTAAAAAGGAAGTTAGTTTAAAGCTAACGCGGTCCCGCCACTGTGACGCATCTTAATGCGAAGCCAGGATACTTGCCTAAGTGTAGTAAAGCCTACGGTGGATAGGAAAATTCTATGCGCCATTACCTAGTGTATTGGTGTTTTTATTTTTTATAGGGAGGATTTTAAGATGAAACGAATGACTTATTTAATGTTAACACTTATTTTAGCCTTGGCTGTCTTTGTTGGGTGTAGTAATGAAACAGCTGAGCCTAAACCGGATTCAAATGAAGAAAAAACAGAGGAAGTATCATTTCCAGTCACGCTAACAGATGCCAATGGTGAAGAAGTAGAGATTGAAAAAGCACCTGAAAAAATTGTATCTGTTATTCCAAGTAATACAGAAATTGCATTTGCATTAGGCTTAGATGATGAAATTGTTGGGGTCTCAGAACATGATAATTACCCAGAAGAAGCCAGTGAAAAAGAATCAATCGGAGGACTGGAATTAAATATTGAAAAGATTATTTCACTTGATCCAGATCTTGTTTTAGCCGATGTATCAAATGATCCGGAGGGTTTGAAGCAACTAAGAGAAGCTGACATTACAGTTTTAACAACTGAACCAGGTGCAGATTTTGAAGGGGTTTATGATACGATTCAAACAATCGGAAAAGCAACAGGTAAACTAGAAGAAGCAGATGAAATCCAAACAGATATGGAAACAAAACTAAAAGAACTTGAAGAAAAACTTGAAGCAATTGAAGATGTGAAATCTGTTTACGTTGAAATTAGTCCCTCACCTGAGACCTATACGGTTGGTAAGGGAACATTTATTGATGAGATTTTAACGAAAATTAATGCAAAAAATAGTGCAGGCGATTTAGAAGGCTGGCCACAAGTCAATGAAGAAGCTGTTGTTGAGATGAATCCAGACGTCATCATTACAACTTATGGCAGCTATGTCGATGATCCAGTAAAAGAAATTACAGACAGAAAGGCTTGGAAAGAGATTACGG
>JASLIE010000077.1 GCA_030152985.1 Bacillaceae bacterium | reverse complement strand
TATAAATACCCGCTTCACCTAAAGCATGCACGAGTGTTTCCGCTTTAATTCCAGGCACTGATAAATTCACTATGTGTGGCGCTGAATCTTTTGGTGTATTTATATAGATATATGAATTGTCTTTTAATTTATTAATCAAGTGAGTCTGCATTTCTTTTAACTTAGAAATTTTCTTATCTTGCTCAAGAGCGAGTCGCATCGCTCTTACAAAAGCTGCTTGATTAGCTACATTTTCTGTTCCAGAACGCACATTAAGTTCTTGATCCCCACCATGAAATAAGGGGGTTAATTTTGTTCCTTCACGCACATATAGTAAACCGCTGCCTTTTAATGCATGTATTTTATGACCGGATATGGTTAATAAATCTACATTCATACTCTCTATATCAAATGATACCTTCGAAAATGCTTGAACTGCATCGACGTGAAACTTTATTTTAGGATGAGCGTTTAAAAGTTCACCTATTTCTTCAATTGGTTGGAGTGTTCCTATCTCATTATTTACATACATAACTGAAACTAAAATCGTATCTTCACGAATAGCTTCTTGTAAATCTTTTATACTCACTTTCCCTTCTTGATTAACAGGTAAATAAGTTACTTCATAGCCTAATTTTTCTAAAGCTTGATAAGTGTTATAAACAGATGCATGTTCTATTTCTGTTGTAATCAAATGTTTCCCACGACTTTGATAAGCTAGAGCCGTCCCTGTAATTGCTAAATTATTACTTTCTGTCCCACCTGATGTAAAGATAATTTCTTTATCAGATACAGATAATAATTGTGACGCTTGTTTTCTAACTTGTGCATAAAAACCATCTACTTCACTTCCTAGTTTATGAAGCGAAGATGGGTTAGCGAACAAGTTTTTAGAGACATATTCAAAGGTCTCAATCACTGATAAATCCGGCTTTGTTGTTGCACTATTATCTAAATATATCATAATCTTCCCTCTCACTCTTAAAAATAAACAAGACTAACGAGTAGGATGACACACTCTACACGTCAGTCTTTTCATACTTTATAAAAAGTACTGTTGATTTTTCTCAATTTTCTTTAAGGCGCCTGGTTCGATAGCTTCAAGTGCTGTTGCCGCCTTTTCTAAAGCAAGCTCATAATTTGTTTGTCTAAATAATTTTTCTGCCTCATCTAATTCAAGGGCCATATCTTGACTTTGACTTCGGTAACGATTGGCATATTGAATAATAATTTCAGTTAACTTTGCTTGTTCATTCATCAACTCAATTTGTTCAACTGCTGCTTTGACAGAAGTTTCTGTTTCTTGCAAACGCTGCTTTAAAGTCGGTATGTCTAGAGGCTGATTGTCAAGTTCCTTTTTCGCACTTTCATAATTATGATGCGCTACTTCAACTTGGTCATAGATAAAATCAGGTACACCTGGTAAATTAGTAAATTTAATTGTTCGAATTGCTTTTTCAAGCTTATGAATTAAATCTTCTAATTTATCTTTAATTTCTATCTCATCTTTTCTTAACGCATCAACTTTTTCTTTATAAGCATCATGATCTAAGACAAGTTGTTCAAAGTCGTTTAAATTATTTTCTAACTGTTGCTTTAAATCAGTCAATTTGGCAGTCTTGTTCTCACGTGCTTCTACTAAATGAGCATATCGTTCTTGTAAATCAACAATCCGTTTATCTAAATTAATTACCTCATTTAAATCTTCATCATTAAAATAGTATGACTCTTTTAAGAGTTCAAGTTCTGCTTGGGTGTCACTTGATACTAATATAAAATCAGCTAGTCGTGATTCAAATTTTGGTGTTTCTTTATCTAAATATGCCTTAGCCTTAACTTCCTCTTCAAGTACTTGATAATACTGTTCTATTTCTTCTTTTACTTTATTTATAAGTTCTTCAGGTTCTCCCTTACCTTCAGTTTCAAACTTACGAACCGTTTCCTTTAATAATTCACGATTTTTCTTGATAGCTTCATTTAAGTCTAGATGTTCGACAGGGTAACCATCAACTTCCATCTCTTTAATTCCTGCTTGAATCTCATCGAGCTCCAAAGGTAATTCTTTACTAATAACTTCATAAATTTCCGGAAAAACTTGAACTTCTTTTTCAAGTTTTGATAAAGTTTCTACAATTGAATCGACTTCTTCTTTAGCTTCATGGTATTCACCTGATTCAACTAACTCATCATAAGTTTCAAGTTTTGCTGAAATCGACTCACCTAACTGTTCAAAACGCTTCTGTGCGTGTCCAAAGTCAAGCTTTGGATTATTTAATTGTTCAACAACAACTTTAAGGCGTGGTTTTATCGCTTCAATTTCCTTTCGACTCGCCTCTTCAATTTCTAATAAATTATGAAGTTCTCTTAAAATTGTTTCAAGTTCGATTTCAATCTGATTAAGTTTATTTTCGGTTTCTTCTAAGATTGTTTTAGCGGTCGGAAGCTTATATTGATCAGATGCTGCTTCAGCATCAAATAGCTTTATCTCAACATCAGCTAACTCATCAGTTACAATATCTTCCCAACGCTTTCTCCAAGCATCAAAGTTCTTTTCAGTTTCACCTGTTAAATTTAACTCTTTCATTCTTGATAGCTCAGCTGCTATATTACGATTCATAATATCGACTTTCCAAGCTTCTAGTCGATCAATGTAACTATAAATTTTGTTTCGTAAAACTAACCCTACAATAATAATGACTATAACAAGAAGTATAGCACCTACTACGTATTCCATTTAACTCCTCCTGACACCATTCATTAATTGAGAAGTATTTTTGAATGTATAACGTTCAAAAAGACCTTTTTATGTATTATATATTATCATACCATGTTTTATTATCTAATTGCTAATTAATTAAGTTAAAAAAAGATTTAAAGCTATTTATAGCTTTAAATCTTTTTTAATTAAACCTTTCTTCCCTCTAGCCATGCTTCATACCATTCCTTGACTTCTAAGCTTGGGCTTTCGCCATATTCCTCATCAAGCATTTTTGCAAAACTCTTATACTGTGCCTGAACAAGTTGACGATCACCAAACTTATCATATAATTTCATTAACATGAAATAGCTTTCTTCATTAAATGGTTGTACATCTTGAAGTTGTAAATAGATCAAGATTGCTTCTGAATGATTATTTTGATTAATATAAAAGTCAGCTAGACGTTTTAGGTTAGTTACCCATAAAATCCGAAGCCTATTTTGTTCGCTTGTTGCCCATAAATAGTCATCTTCTTCAAAGTAATCTCCGATATAAAGTTCCAATAACTTCTTATATTTACGTGAAATATCCTGTGTGATAAAGGCAATTTCTTTAAGCTCTTTTTCCATAATTTCAAAATCAAGCCCTACTTCATTTAATTCAAGTTTATAACTGTTCACAGAGCTTGTAATATTGATTGGAAAATCAATTTTTTCTAAAGTCTTTCTAATTTGATAAATTGTCGTATAAAGTTGAGCTGAGCCACTTTTAATATCCGCATCTGGCCAAAATAAATCTAGAATAACATCTTTTCTGACAAACTGTTCACGTTCATGAATTAAATAAGCAAAAAGTTCTCTTGCCTTAGACGTACGCCATTGAACATCAATTGCTTCTTTACTATGAACACCCCGTTTAAAGTGGAGTGACTTAAAGCAGCAGACGATTGGTTGATCGTCATCTTCATTAATTGCTTCAAGCATCTGATTTTCATTTGTTTGCTCTTGCATAAGTCGGCCAATCGTTTTAGATAGACGGTCTTCATTAATTGGTTTTAATAAATAATCAACTGCATTGAGTTCAAAAGCTTTAACAGCATACTCATTATAAGCTGTCACAAAAACAATTTTTGTTTTCGGATAAAGTGATAAAATTTTATCGGCTAAATTTAACCCGTTTACCTCTGGCATCTCTATATCTAGAAAGACAATGTCCGGCTGCTCATTGATTACTGTTTGATAAGCCTGTTTGGTATTTGTGTATTTTCCAATGATATAAATATCGCTAACATCTTTAATCTTTTTCTCTAAGTAATCTAGTGCTAATGCTTCATCATCAATTAATATTGCTCTCATTCTCCCACGCCCTTTATTATTTCTATTCTAACACTCAATCATTCCCGTTCCCTTCAGACTTTAAACCTTGCATTTAATACACTTATGATATTTATAATATAACACTTTTCGGTAACAATACTTCATACATATTCTAAACAATAGCTAAACATCCGTTTGCTTAAACTTTCTATTGACTCTAGAATAACTTATGTATATACTATAAGTTGTGTAAAATATAAAAGTAGCTTTAGTGAACCGACGCTTGCCCCTATTATTTTCCTCCTTTAAGAGGTGTATCGTGTAACTCTCTGCTGCTGGAGCGATGGTACAGGACAAAATAATAGACAACGTAAGGAACACAAGAGACTTATTTTATGCAATTATAAAAATAAGAGGAGAATGTCTCATGGCACGTTTTACAGGATCTTTATGGAAAAAATCACGTCGTTACGGTATTTCATTAACAGGTACAGGTAAGGAGTTATCAAAACGCCCTTACGCACCAGGACAACATGGAGCTAACCAACGTCGTAAAATTTCTGAATATGGTTTACAACAACAAGAGAAACAAAAACTACGTTACATGTACGGTGTAAATGAACGTCAATACCGTAATTTATTTGACAAAGCAGGTCGAATGGAAGGTATTCACGGTGAAAACTTTATGATTCTTCTAGACTCACGTTTAGATAACCTAGTTTACCGTGCTGGCTTTGCTCGCACACGCCGTCAATCACGTCAACTTGTTAACCACGGTCACATTTTAGTTGATGGCAAGCGCGTTGATATCCCTTCATATCAAGTTTCACCGAACCAAGTAATTACAGTTCGTGAAAAATCACAAAACATGGATATCATTAAAGAAGCTTTAGAAATCAACAATGTTACACCGGATTACTTAACTGTTGATGAAGATAAAATGGAAGCTGTCTTTACACGTTTACCAGAACGCTCTGAATTACCAGCTGAAATTGATGAATCATTAATCGTTGAGTTCTACTCACGTAAATAATTAATAAAAAAAGTCCTTATATTTTTATAAGGACTTTTTTTTATTATATAAACTCTCATGAATCGTTACATTACCCCTCGATAGGTAATAACAGAGTCTGCTTTTTTATTCGTTTTTACATCAATCGCAATAACATGTGATAAAGGCATTTTCTTTTGATTACCATGAACTAAATATAAGTTACCCTTTTTTGTATCTAAGCGTCTCACTTCGCTTTGGACTGTTTGAAAGCTTTGATCAATATAATAAGTGATTTCAACCTCATATCCACCTAATAAAGCTCTTTTTAGCTTTCTATCAAAATCCGCTAGTTGACTTTTACTTAGAACTGGCTCCTCTTTTTCACTGACAAATGTCGTTTTAGATAATTTTCTTTGTTCTGGTAGCATAATTGATACCCATTTTTTAGCCTCAAGCTGTCTCACATTCATCAAAATAACCCCCTATATTATTCTCCCGAAAGAACATCTGTTCTAATAATAACATATCCCTATTCTTTGTCAAGAACAAATGTTCTGTTTTATTTAAACCATTAAAAAACTCCCTTAAAGTAAGAATGCGATCCTTACATTAAAGGGAGTCTTTTTATTTTATTGATAACGAATTAAAAAGTAATTTCTTCTGCCACGTCGAATCACAGTAAATGTC
>JASLIE010000062.1 GCA_030152985.1 Bacillaceae bacterium | reverse complement strand
TTGTCTTTTATTACCTAAAAATGAATCGCCCGTAACAATCATGCCACGGCTTGAATTTAAATCATTTTCACGAATACTCTCTTCTATTAACACCATTAAATCAGTATCTGACTTAAAGGATTTTGGCATCTGTGGAACTTGACCTAAATCATAGCCAAAAACAGTTGCGTCAACATCATGATGAACAACCTCATCTGATATAACAATATCACCAACCGCTAATCCGGACTTTAAACCACCGGCACTCCCCGTATTAATTACTAATTTTGGTGAGTAATGTTCATGAAGTAATGTAGTCGCTATACTCGCATTCACTTTACCTATACCTGATTTTAAAAGAACAACTTTTTGTTTAGCTAAGTTTCCATGAATAAGTGTGACATTTGCAATTGTTTTTTCCGTCTTATTTTCCATTAAAGACTTTAAAAGCGCAACTTCCTCATCCATAGCACCGATGATGCCAATTGTCATAAAACCACCTATTTCTTATCATTTTTTTCTAAAGTTTCTACTTTTGTGACTTGCCAACCTTGCTCATCTACCCAACTTAAATAAACACGGTAAATTTCTGATTCATTACTATCCGAAACAGTTGCAATTACTTTTTGATCGCCACCATTTTCAACTCGCCACTCAACCATATCGTCTGGGTCTAATTCAGTAACTTGAACAACAGCTTCTTTAATCTCAATTCGATCACGTGATCCATTTGTAAATGTTGTTGTATGTGGTCCGACTTGTTCAGTACCTAATGGGGCCCAATTGCCTATATAAGCTTTTAGAACATTAGGGTCTTCAGATTCAACTTCTTCTATAGTCACTGATTCTTGACTAACTTCAGGCTCTTCTACTTCTTCTGTTTCATCAACTAAATGAACTTCCTCTTCAACTTCTCTTTCTTGCTCGACATCTACCTTTTTATTCGAAGTAATCAATAATAAGAGAATGATAAAAAATAAAATAGCTAAGCCAATAAAAAACCATAAGTTTATTTTATTCTTTCGTCTTTTATGATGAAGTGACACGCGATTATTATTCATTTTTTACCTCCTAGACGAATTTAGTTAACATCAATAATTTTAACTTTAAATTCTCCACCTGGAGTTTGTACCATGACCTCGTCATTTTTTTCTTTTCCAAGCAAACTTTTAGCCATTGGTGAATCATTCGAAATTCTTCCTTCAAATGGATCTGCTTCTGCACTACCAACAATTGTATAAGTTTCTTCTTCACCATCTGGTAATTCTTTGAAAGTTACTGATTTACCTAAACCTACAACACCTGCTGCATCCTCGTTATTTTCAATAATTACTGCATAGCGAATCATTTTTTCTACTTGAGCGATACGTGTTTCAACAAAAGCTTGTTCTTCTTTTGCTGAATCGTACTCTGAGTTCTCTGAAAGATCTCCGAAATCACGCGCAATTTTAATTCGCTCAACGACTTCTTTTCTTTTAACTGTTTTTAATGTGTGTAATTCCTCTTCTAATTTTTGTTTACCTTCTTCTGTCATATAAAAACTTTTTTCTTCTGACATTTAAAACAACTCCTTATATTTTTTTAAAGACCGTAAGTGCAATCCCATCACCAATTGGAATAATACTTGTTTGTAAATGAGACTGTTTCATTAACCATTCATTATAATTATTAATCTTTTTACCTAGCTTGGCTAAACGTTTACTCTTAGAATTTTCACCTGTCACATATCCATGAAATAAGACATTATCAGTAATAAATATGGTCTCCCTATGAGCAAGCTTTAAGGCAAACTCAAAAAACTCCCGATACTTTCCCTTTGCAGCATCAATAAATATAAAATCATACTTCTTATTATCTTTAATTAAAAGAGGTAAAATTTCAAGCGCATCCCCTTCTATTACTTGAATAGAATGAGCTTTATTTGCTTGTGAGATATTTTTACAAGCTACTTCATACATGACTTTATCACGCTCGAGTGTAGTAATCGATGAGTCAGGTACTTTTTTGTGCATCATCAATGCAGAGTACCCTATAGCTGTTCCTATTTCTAATATTTCCTTTGGTTGGTACATTTCTAAGAGTGTTTGAATAAAATTCATACTCACACGATCAATAATTGGAACCTGATACTGGTCTGCATAACTAATTAAAGCTTTTTCAAGTTCATCTGGTGAACTTATAAGACGATTTAAATAAATATGTGTTTCCGGATTATTTATCTTCATTTAATTCATGCCATTCATGTTCATATTTTTTCTTAATTTTATTGTGTTCTTCAAGAGTACTGGCGTAAAAAGTTTCACCATTTGGGCGCGCATAGAAATAAACTTGTGTGAATGCCTCTCCTTCTGGTTCAATGACAGCCTCAATAGATTCTTTACTCGGAGAGTTAATTGGACCGATTGGCAAGGCATCTACAAGGTAAGTGTTATAGGGTGAGTTAACTGCAATATCATCATATGTCATTACAACTTTATGCTCATCTAATGCGTAGGCAGCTGTTATATCACTTTGTAACTTCATACCTTCATTTATTCGATTTAAAAAAACTTGAGCTACTTTAGGACGATCTTCAGGAAATTTTGATTCCCTTTCAATGACAGATGCAAGTGTAAGAATTTCATGTACACTAAATCCGATTTCCTTATCTAATTCTAAACTTTCAATATTTTGAGCTGTTTGTTCTACCATTGTTGTAATTATATGCTCAATATCCGGGCTCTCTTCAAAAAACTCATAGGTACTTGCATAAAGATAACCTTCAAGTGGATGTTTGATGCCTTCTTTTAAAATTTCCTTTGTAATCAGCTTAGGAAACTGTTCTTCTAATCTTGAAAGAAAATCTTTATCGTCTGCTTTGGCAATAAATTTTTCAGAATTGATATCTAGCTGTTTTTCAAAAATCATTGCAATTTGAGTAATTGTTTTTCCTTCTGGGATAGTCACCTTATGAACCGGCTCATTCATAATTTTTCCTTTTTGAAGCTCGTCTATAACCTCATCAATATCCATTGATTTTTTTAGTTCGTAGTTACCTGCTTGAAAATCAGACTTATTTTTAAATTTTGTATAGAGTTTAAAGATTCGTTCATTTTTTATGACGTCATGTGCTTTTAATGTCTGAGCAATTTGCGTTGTTGATGAACCTAAAGGTATCTCTACGTCAACGATTGCATCATCTTTTTTATTCACTGCTTTTAAACTTGAGTTTATGTAAATAAATAAAGCAATCCCAATTAAAAATATCAATGCTAAGACAATTAAAATAACTGGAACAACAATTTTTCTCACGATTTGAGCTTCTTCATGTACAGATTGTTTCGTTCTGTTATTTCGATCTTTAAAGTTATTAAGCACAGGATCCCTCCAAAATCTCACCTATAATTAATGAATGATAAGAACCAAACGGTTCTTATCATTCAAAGTTAGAGTAATGTATTTAAAACTTCCTCAATTAAGTCCCATTCATCATCAGAATCAATTTGAAAAACTCTTAAATCATCGCCTTCAAGTGTATATCTAAACACATACAAATCTGCTTGTTCTTCCTCTGCTTGTTCTTTTGGAACAACGGCAATATAATTTGATTCTGTCTCTTTCAACTCAAATGGAAGGACGATTTCAAATTCGTGTTCTTCATCATTCTCATCTGGTATAAAAATACTCTCATTCATTTTTAATAGGTTGTCAGACATTTTATTTCCTCCTAAATATGTTGATCTAAATAATTTTGTAAAATCATCACTGCCGCCATTTTATCAATGACCTTCTTTCTTTTAGAGCGACTTACATCAGCATCTATTAACACACGTTCTGCTGCAATTGTTGACAACCTTTCATCCCAAAGAAACACCGGAAGACCGAACTGCTCTTCACAGTGCTCTTTAAAGCGAATCGATGCCTCTCCACGAATTCCTACATCACCATTCATATGTTTAGGTAAGCCAATGACAATGGATGTAACTGCATGTGTATCAATCATCTTTTTTAATTCAATATCAGCTGATGTGATATCATCTTCATTCCAGTCAATTGTCTTAATTCCTTGAGCAGTAATTTTTAATGCGTCACTTACAGCAACTCCAATTGTTTTTGAACCAACGTCCAATCCCATTACTCTCATGTATTATCTTTTTGTTGTTCAAGATAAAATTTAACAAGTTCCTCAATCACTTCATCTCGTTCAACTTTTCTTATTAAATTTCGTGCATCTTTATAACGTGGAATATATGCTGGGTCACCTGATAGTAAATAACCGACAATTTGGTTTATCGGATTATAGCCTTTTTCTTCTAACGCACCATGAACAGTTAACAAAATTTCTTTTGTATCTTGATCTGGTTCTTCTGAAAAGTTGAATTTCATTGTTTTATCAATTGAACTCATCGTGACACCTCATTTTTATAATATAGTTGTATATTACCATGTTTCGACAATTAATTATATCTTTTACTCTACTTATTTAATGTGGTTCTCGAGCTCTTCTTTTACTTTTTCTAGGGCTTCATTTATTTTTGTGACGTCTTTGCCTCCTGCTTGAGCCATTTCAGGACGACCACCACCACCTCCACCACAAATTGTTGCAGCAGTTTTAATCAGTTTACCCGCGTGGATTCCCTTCTCAGTTAAATCCTTTGAAACACTTGCTGCCATTTGAACTTTCCCTTTAATATCAGCCGCAAATAAAATAACACCTGATTCTACTTCAAGTCTAGTTTCATCAATCATCTGACGTAATTGATTCATATCTTTTGCCTCGATTTGCTTAACTAAAACATTCACTCCGTTCAATGTTTCAAGTTCTGATAAAACTTCTTTTGCTTGATCGTGTGCATGTTTAGCTAAGAGAGACTCATTTTCTTTTTCTAATGCTGTGAAGTCTGTAAAGAATTTATCAATACGGTCTAATATTTTGTCTTCAGTTGTCTTTAATTTTTCACTGCTTTGATTTAGAATACTCAGCTTTTTCTCAATAAATAAATAGGCTGCTTGGCTTGTGACTGCTTCAATTCTTCTTGTACCTGCACCAATACCTGATTCTTG
>JASLIE010000052.1 GCA_030152985.1 Bacillaceae bacterium | reverse complement strand
GAACTTCCTGGCGTTTATACATTTGAAGGCATATATGAGTTACCAGAAAATGTAGTGGGTGAAAAACGAGCTGTTGAATTAAAAGTGACTGTCTTAGAAGAGGAGAAAGAAGTTGATAAATCACGTTTGAGCGAGGTACTCGCTAAAGCAAAAGCAACTCCTTTAGACGGAAAGACAGAAGAAACAATTAAAGCATTAAAGGATGCAATCGCAGACGCTGAAAAGATTATGACTCGTCCAGACGCATCAGAGTCTGAGGTCGTAGCTGCCATTAATGCCTTAGAAAATGGAATTTTAAATCTTCAAGATATACCAAAAGTAGTTGTTGACAAAACAGAGTTAACAAAACAAATTGCCCAAGCAGAGAAGTTAGATAAAGATAAATATACCGAAGCTTCATTTGATCAATTACAGGAAGTTTTAGGTCAAGCACGGGTGATTTTAATATCAGAAGAAGCAAGCCAAGAAATGGTTGACGCAATTGTAAAAGCACTTAAAGTAGCGGAAAAAGATTTAGTTGTGAAGGAAGAAGAAATTGAAGAACCGGAAACGCCAGAAGAACCAAAAGAACCTGAAGTCCCTGAAGAACCACAAACTGATTTAACAGAGCTTGAGGCAGTGATCAAGACAGCGGAAAAAATAGATGTGACGAATAAAACACAAGCATCTAAAGACGCAATTGAAGCTTCATTAGAAGCAGGACGTCAAATTGTAAGTAAAGATAATCCGACAGAAGAAGAAGTAGAAGCAGCAATCAAGGCAATACTTGACGCAATAAAAGCTTTAGAAGACCAGGTACTTGCGCCGCAGCTTGCTTATATTACAGAAGTTTCACCAATCACAGTTAAGTTCGGAACAAAAGAGTCAGAACTCAAGCTACCAAATTCAATTACGCTGAATTTAAGTGATCAAACAACACGCAATGTTGCAGTAGATTGGACATTAAAATCCGGTAATCAATATAACGGTGAAAAAGCTGGTCAGTATATCTTCGTAGGAAACTATGAATTACCTGAAGGTATAAGTGGTGAAAAACTACGGGTAGAATTTACTGTGACAGTTGAGAAAAAGGTTGAAGAAAAACCTAAAGAAGAGCCAAAAGAAGAAGCAAAAGAAGAATCAAAAGAAAATTTAAACCTTAAAGAAAAAGATGACCCAAGGCAAGTTGAACTAGAAGTTACACCACTAGTTAGAGAAGAATCAGTTAAAAAAGAAAGAACTGATACAAACAAAACTGAGTCGGAAAATCTAGAAGAAAGTAAGCAAGAAAAGTTACCAAACACAGCAACTTATTTATATAATACCTTGTTAGCAGGACTGCTATTCCTTGTAATGGGCTTACTTATTGCCTATTCAAATAGTAGAAAGTTTATTTCAACTAAATAAGTAGTTTTTAGTCAGCTACCTAAAGTTAGATTTAGTCTAACTTTAGGTTTTTTTATCTAATTAATTTAACAGATTGAATAATAAGAAAATTTAACGTATAATAGATGACAATTGAATATATTTTGTTTTGGTTCTTTTTATAAATAAAAAGAATAATAAGGAATTGAGTGAAAATCTCAAACGGTCCGGCCACTGTAAATGGTGAGCGACTCTAAGACAGGCCACTGCGAGGAGCGGGAAGGCATAGAGAAGCGTTAGAACCATAAGTCAGGAGACTTGCCAAAATAAACATGCATTAAACACCTTCCAGGAAAAAGGTTCGCATCGATACAGGGATATTTGTGTATCTTTCATGACGCAATGATTGCGCTCAACTCTACTGGAGGTGGGCGCTTTTTTGTATTTAAAATAAAGAAAGTAGAGGGGAAAAAATGAGAAGAATTCATAAAAGTTTAGCATTTATTGTATCGTTTTTATTAGTTTTTTCACTATTCGCACCAGCCATGTCGTTTGCGGCACATGATCCTAACAGTAAGACCTATGATTATGGAGTGGAGTTCTGGAATGATGAGACACCGGATGTAGGTTTTTATCTCAATGCAGCTGCAAACTATTCGATCTTACAAACAGAGGAGCCAGGCTTCGGAACCTTTGCTGGTGAGTGGACGATGATGAATTTATTAAGAGGCTTATATACAGAAGCAGATTACATAAATCAAATTCCAAATGGCTACTTTGAAGGCTATAAAAGCCGAGTCGACGAACATGTCCTAGCTAAGAAAGGTAATTTAGACCGAAACAAATCAACAGAATGGTCGCGCGCCATACTTTCTTTAACTGCAATGGATGAAGATATTACAAATGTTGCAGGGTATGATTTCATAGGAAAGTTAACAGAATCTCATCGTTTCTCACATCGTCAAGGGATTAACGGACCGATTTGGATATTACTCTCATTAAATACAGGGAAAAATAAACTTTATACGCAAGCTGAGTATGAAAAAAAGTTTGACCCTATTCAAAATTCAAATGATTACAATACGGAAGGTAAAATGATTGATTTTATCTTGCAGAGAGAGATCTCAGGTGGTGGTTGGGCACTTTTTGGAAATAATCCTGATCCAGATATTACAGGTATGGCACTTCAAGGACTTGCTCATTACTATTTAGACAAAGATCTTTTTGAGAGCACGGACTCTGAAAACTCATATGAGGACTTTGCTAAGTCGGTTGAGCGTGGCATTGTCGCAATGGAGAAGATGCAATTAGCGGATGGAAGTTATGCAGCATTTGGAAATACGAATGCTGAGAGTACAGTACAAGTTATTGTAGCTTTAACAGAACTAAAAATTGACCCATTAACAACAGGCCATTATTTACCACATATCGATCAAACAGTTAATTTTATAACCCAAGGTATGTTCCAAGACGGGATATTTACTAATAACATGATTGATGCCTTACTCACCTTTTGGGCAGACCGAAGTTATAATACAAAAGCAAGAGCAGATAATGAATATTATGCAGTAGGTGGATTTAAACATATTAAGAGCGGTTATGACGGCGGGGGCGGAGCAGGTACGGGTGTAAACGCGATGGCAACTGATCAGTCATTATATGGCTTAATAGCTTATGACCGATTTTTACAAAATGAAAACAGTTTGTATGATATGCGTGATATGATGAGTCGTTATTCTGGTAAAAGTTATAAAACATATCAGGCCAAGCAATTAGAGTTAAATTTTTATACAAACGAAACAGATAAGCAAAGTAAAAAAGTTGCGCCACATCAAATTGTTGAATTACCAAAGTTAAACGAAAAGGGTAAAAGACATGTCGGATGGACAACACGAACAGACGGCAAGGGGAAAATATTTGCGCCAGAGGCACGCTTATCTGTGCCGAGCAAGTACTCAGTTATGGGTGAAGCCTTAAATCTTTATGCTGTCTATGACGTTGACACATATCATTTAACCTTGCATGCAGATGGGGGCGTCTATGATCATGCGCTTGTACCGAGCAAAGTAACAATAAAGGACCAAGTAGTCCTTCCGACATCAGAAAATATGAAGAAAAAAGGATACAAATTTGAAGGTTGGTATGAAAATCCTTCATTTGTAGGAGATAAAGTAGTCGAAGTGAGTCAGGTAACTTCTGACATCACTCTTTATGCGAAGTGGATTGAACTCGAAGGTACAGACACAAGAGATTTAGAAAGCTTAATCGATCAGGC
>JASLIE010000277.1 GCA_030152985.1 Bacillaceae bacterium | reverse complement strand
AAAAACTCTTTGGTTTTTAGCTGGAATTGAATCCATTTTAAGGTTTTGTTTTTCTAAGGTAAGTTTACTTTCGTTATCTATAACTATTGGTCTTTTTTGAAGTGCTGGATTCTTATCCCTTTGCTGCTGCTTTAAGGACAGTAACTCTTCGATTGTCCTTTGACCATCTCCTATAACATTCGCTGGATATCTTCGAAATGCTCCACAAACTTTATTATCAACGACATAAATCCTATGATCAATGCCAGAATAATGCTTTTCTAATATCACCTCTTGTAAATTTAATTCACCTCTTGTAAAATTTAAAGCTTTTTTCAGCTCTTTCTTATTTTTAATGTTTGCTACGACACCACGTCCACCTGTTCCATCACTAGGCTTTAACACAACTGGATAAGTTATTTCATCAGCATACTTAATAATATGCAAATTTTCAATTTCAGGTCCAAAAACCTCTCCTTGTGGTGTTAAAACACCGGCTTGTGAAAGATATTTCTTAGTTATATGTTTGTTTTTACATATTTCAACAGCCTCTTCAGTTGTTAAATCACCACGTGACACTACAAAGACATGTTTTTGTTTACCATCGTTTAATTGATATTTTAATTCGGATTTACGTCTTTTGTGGTTTCCTTTTAGAAAAGTCAATTCCAATCCTCTGCGCCAACCTTCTAAAGCCATCGCATAGCCGGATGTCGTATATCCTCTTGCACTAGGATGTACTGAATTTTCTAAATGTGGTAACCAATTATACTTTTCATTTTTCAACTGCTATCACTCCTTATTTAACTATTAAATTAGGCATCCATTGCTTCAGATGATTACTCATTTCATTAAATACTTCCTGACTATCAAAAACACCAACATCAGTTATTAGTGGTTTTTTTTGTGCGACTAAATCACTTAAAATATGTATCTTATAATCTTCTTTGTCTGTACTATCAACATATGTTAATGTCATTGTTGGATTTAAAAAATCAATTAAATCGTTATCTGAGCTTAGGTCCTTTTCAATGTCTATAGATAAATAGGCGCCTGTTTGTCTATATAATCCTTTTTGTCCTGAAAAGAAATTTCCTAAAGAATACGCTACAAAGGCTTTTTTTCCTTTGGAATTTACAAGTAAGGCAGGTGGTTGAAGTACATGAGGATGATGTCCTATAATCACATCGGCTCCTGTATCAGCTAAACTGTTAGATAATTCTATTTGATTGGCAGTGGGAAGCATCTGATATTCTTTTCCAAAATGTATTGACAACACAACTACATCAGCTACATACTCCGATTTAATTCTTCCAATTAAACGTCTTATCCATTTAACACCCACATCTGAAAAATGATTAACTAAATACTCCTTACCTTTTGGTCGTTTGACCACACTCAATGAGTTTGTATAGGATAAAAAAGCTATTTTTAAGCCATTTTTTTTAATAACTCTAATTGTTTCTTGATCTTCTATAGATTTATATGAACCAATATAAGGCAAATTCAACTTATCCCAGTTTTTTAGTGATGTTAAAACTCCTTTCTCCCCTCTATCCAATGTATGATTATTTGCCGTATTAACAATATCGACATTTAATTTCTTTAATTGTTCACCTATTTCTATAGGACTGTTGAACTTCGGAAAGTCCGATAAACCAACTTCTTCTCCAGCTATAATGGACTCTTGATTAACTATGATAACTTCATCTTCATTAAATAAATGTTCAACATTAGAGAACATTGTACTAAAATCATAACCTGTTGATGTTTTAGCCTTTTCATAAACCCTTTTATGAATCAATATATCACCAACTGCACTAAGCGTTACTTTTCTTTTTTTCAATTGTTTACACCTCTATTTTCTCCTTAGTTTTTCTGTTATTTTCCAAGAATTACTCTCCTCAATTTGCCTAACATCTTTTTCTGCACGGTTTTTAATACGTTCTAGGCGAATTAAATCTCTTTCCATTCTTCTTAATGCATGTTGGACTGATTTTAAACTTGATGAATTATAATCTTCAGCAATTTCAAAACCCACCTCGACTTGTCCGTAGTAGACTGAAGATTTAATCCTCTTAATATTAGAACCTTGTGGATATTGCCTTATTTTTTTTCTAAATGTATGAATAGCATCTAAGTTATTTCCAGCAACCAAAATCTTCATCTCATCAAATGCTTGATTTTTAATATAACCATGTAAACCTAATTTAATTGCTTCTTTCTTAAGCCAATTTTGATATATATATCTTTGAACATCTCCTGTAACTCGATATTTTCTCGCATAAATTTTACCTCTTGGAGCAGGAAGTACCTCAACTTCCATTGCTGATCGATTCTCCATTGGTTCTAACACTGTTGACATATTAAAATAAACACGAGAATCTTTTGTATCAATATGCTTTGTTTCTGGAAAATAGTAATCAATAATACCTGCTGGAATATCTCGAGCTTCACCACTTAAGGGATAAAGAGCTCCACCTATTTGTGCTGTTGGATTTAACTCAATTACAAATCCCGGATCGCCTTGTAAGCCCGTTTCATTTAATATAATATCAACCCCTGCATGGTATAAACCAGGTATAGCTTTCACAGCATCAACAGCAATTTGTTTAATTTTATCATCTAAGAGGTCTGTCTCATCGATTGGGTCTCCACCAGTCGAGACATTTGTTTTTTCTCTTAAAAGTAAGTATTCTCCTTTTTTTGGTACACTATGTAAATCATAGCCTTTTTCTTTAATAAAGTCTTCAATTTCATTATCATAATGAATTAAACAACTATTAAGTCTAGCATTTTTTCGTCTCAATAAATTCTTTTTGTTTATTAACTCTTCAATTGTATGAATACCGTCCCCAGTGATATTTGCTGGAACTCTATTATAAGCTGCCTTTACTTTGTCCTCAATGACATAAACACGGTACTCTTTTCCTTCTACGTGCTGCTCTACAACAACTTCTTTATAACCTAAATCATATCTAACATATTGGAGAGCTTCTAAAAATGCTTCATTCGTATAAATATTAGTTACGACTCCGTCTCCTAAACTTGCATTAGTTGGCTTTAAAACAATCGGAAAAGGCAAATTTTTACTATACTCAATAATCTCTCCATCAGTCGCTTCTTCGTTAAATGCCCTTCCCTTAGGGACAGGAACACCTTTTTTTTGAAGGACCTCTTTCGTAATACCTTTGTCTTCAGCTAATTCGACTGCATTATTTTCCACCTTATCTCCACGTGTTCTAAAAAAGAAGTGCGTACGTTCTTTAGATGTTAATGAAAACAACCGACCTGGTGGATTAACACCGAATATAATCATATCTTTAAAGTGCTCTGAGTCTTTTGTATACCACTTTAGTTTCAACCCTCTACGCCATCCCTCAAGTGCGACTGCAAAAGCATCTAATCTTGTTTTTCTTGCTTCACGCACTATTTCATTCGGCAATTGTGGTAAACTTACACCAACATTCTTCTTCATTTATATTCACCTCTAAATTATTTTGTCAAATTTTTTTTTACACTTCCAAATAAACGTAACGGAAATGTAATTCGCCATGATGTACTTTTCTTTAATTTCTTTCTTCTAGTTTCTGCTTTTTTAATTGCTAAATTTGTTTCTTCAATTTCTTTTCTTACCTGCTCTATCTCTTCTTCTAATGTTCTTATGTTTGCCTTAGTGTCAAAACCAATCTTTATTGGACGACTATATGACTCCTCCTCTACATCAATAATAATTGATCTTTCAGGATCTTCATAAATACCATTTTTAAAATCCTCTATCATTTCTTCATTATTTCCTGCAACTACTATTTCTATTGTTCCCATATCCTGTGTCATCACATGACCGTGTAAACCACGCTCGAAAGCCTGTTTTCTTAAGCCTCTATGATACCCTATATGATTTACATCACCATACACAATATACTTTTTCATATAGATTTTACCTAACACAGCTGGGGTAACTGTGCTAACTGAACCTTGTCTTGAATTCAATGGCTCTAAGACATCATAATAATCAAAATAGAGCTTATCACGTTCTATCTTCACAGACTTTGTTTCTGGAAAGTAATAATCAATTATAGCTTTAGGAACGTCCCTTGACTTGCCCTGTTCAGGAAAAAGAATCCCACCTAGTTGGGCTGTTGGATTTAACTCTAAAACATAAGGCTCTCCTTTATCTGTCAGAATAATGTCAACTGCACCATGTGTTAATCCCTTTATAGCTCTTAAAGCTGATATAGCCACTGTTCTCACTTCGTCAGTCAAATCGTCAAAATAATCAATTGGGCTTCCTCCTAAAGATATATTTCCTTTATCACTTAGTTTAACTTTTTCTAGATTTTTAGGTATTGTTTTTAAGCTTTTTCCTTGTCTTTCTAAATACTTTTCTAGTTCAGAGTTATAAGAGACTTGACATGTTCTTAGTCTCGGGTTAGAAAGTTTGGTTTTGTTTAATTCTTCTATTAAAGTTTTAATTGTATCCGTTCCATTTCCAGTAATATACGGTGGCTGCCTTCTTATA
>JASLIE010000275.1 GCA_030152985.1 Bacillaceae bacterium | reverse complement strand
TTGAATGTAGCACAGTCACAAAATGAGTTAGAAGAGTTAAAGAAGCAATTAGACTTGCTTGAAGTAGACCTATCTCAGGTTAATCACTTAATCGAAAAAAACGAGGCTCAGGTAGCAAAATTAACAAGCCAATTAGAGAGTCGACAAAATAATCGTGAGAAACTTGAAAATCAACTTCAAACGAAACGAATTAAGTTAGCAGAATTTGATGAAAGAATCAAACATTTAAAAGAAACTGAATCAAGATTTAATGCAGCTTATTTAGAAGCACAAAGTCAAATTGATACAGTTAAAACAGAGCTTGAAAATTTAAAATCCCTACATCGTCAAGAAGTAAGGGAAAAAGATATGAATGATCAAATAAACCAACTCAAGCAAGAACGTATTCAAATTGAACTGAAGCTTAAAAAGAATCAAAAGAATCGAACCGAGCTTGCACAAAAAATAAGTGATGCTGAACTTGAGCTTAAGCAAGAAACTCTAAAGTTTGATAAATTAAAGCAGTCACTTCAAGCGAAAGAAGTTAAAGCAAATCGCCTTGATGTTGCGCTAGAGACAAGTTTAACAAAGCTTCAAACAGAATATGTAATTACTTATGAACGAGCAAGAGAGCTTTATCCAGTTTTAGACGAAACAGAAGAAGTTAAAAGAGAGATTAGTGCTTTAAGAAATACGATTAAGAATTTAGGTACAGTCAATTTAGGTGCGATTGAAGAATATAATCGGATTGAAGAGCGATATACATTTTTAAGTAAGCAACAAAATGATTTACTTGAAGCTAAACAAACACTGTATGATGTTATTAAAGAGATGGATGAGGAAATGATTCACCTTTTTAGTACAACATTTAATCAAATTCAAGCGGAATTTTCAGTTGTATTTAAAGAATTATTTGGCGGTGGGCATGCAGAGCTTAATTTAACAGATCCCGATAATTTATTAGAGACTGGAATTGAAATTATCGCACAACCACCGGGTAAAAAATTAAGAACATTAGGTTTATTATCAGGTGGAGAACGTGCATTAACAGCTATTGCTTTATTATTTTCTATTTTAAATGTAAGACCTGTTCCTTTCTGTATACTTGATGAGGTTGAGGCAGCGCTTGATGAAGCAAATGTTCAAAGATTTGCTAAGTATGTTAAAATGCATAGTGAAGAGACACAATTTATTGTCATTACACATCGACGTGGAACGATGGAAGAAGCCGATGTTTTATACGGGGTGACAATGCAAGAGTCTGGTGTATCTCGTCTTGTTTCAGTTAAATTAGAAGAGGCAGAGGAAATAGTGTCTTAAGTAAAAGGAGTCGGTTTAAATGGGTTTTTTTAATAAATTAAAAAGCAAGTTTATCAAAGATGAAGAGACAACAGAAAAGTATAAAGAAGGTATGAAAAAATCACGCTCTAGCTTTACGGAACAAATTACAGATTTATTTGTTAGATATCGGACAGTTGACGAAGATTTTTTTGAAGAATTAGAAGAAATTTTAATTACTTCAGATGTAGGCGTTATGACTGTTATGGACTTAATTGATGAATTGAAGATGGAAGTTAAGCGTCAAAACATTAAAGATACGAAAGAAACAGTTGATGTAATTTCAGAAAAATTAGTCGAGATTTACTTCGATGAAGATGAGGAGTCGATTGGTGAAATTAACTATCAAGATGACCTAACAGTTATTCTTGTCGTTGGTGTTAATGGTGTAGGTAAAACGACATCAATCGGTAAATTAGCAAGTCAATTAAAATCTTCGGGTAAAAATGTTGTTTTAGCTGCAGGAGATACATTTAGAGCAGGAGCTATTGATCAGTTAGAAGAATGGGGAAAACGATCAGAAGTTGACGTAATCAAACAGGCTGAAGGAAGTGATCCGGCAGCAGTTATTTATGATGCGATTCAGGCAGCCCGTTCAAGAAAAGCAGATGTTTTAATTTGTGACACAGCAGGTAGGTTACAAAATAAAGTGAATTTAATGAAAGAGTTAGAAAAAATTAATCGCATTATTGAACGCGAGCTTCCAGGAGCACCACATGAAACTCTACTTGTCTTAGATGGGACAACAGGACAGAATGCTCTAAGTCAAGCAAAGACTTTTTCAGAAGCAACAAATGTCTCAGGAATTGTTTTAACTAAGTTAGACGGGACTGCAAAAGGTGGTATCGTTTTAGCGATTAAAAATGAATTAAATATTCCAGTTAAATTAGTTGGGTTTGGCGAAGGAATAAATGACTTGAGGCCATTTGATGCTCATGCATTTGTTTATGGACTCTTTGCAGATATGTTAGAGGATTGATGTTATGTTAGAGCGTACAACTCAAATTAATTTACTTTATGATTTTTACGCCCCATTACTGACAAAGAAGCAACAAATGTATTTAGAACTTTATTATCATGAGGATCATTCACTTGGTGAAATATCAGAGTTAACGGAAGTTTCTCGGCAAGCTGTTTATGATCTGATTAAGCGAACTGAAAACGTCTTACTTAATTATGAAGAAAAGTTAAGGCTTTCTGAAAAACAGCAAAAACGTAAGGAAATCTATACTGAATTAGCTAAGCTATGTCAGAATGATTTTTTAGATCATACGAGGCAAAACCAAGTTCAGACTTATTTTGATGAGCTCTCTAAATTAGATTAGGAGGATGACTATGGCTTTTCAAGGTTTACAAGATCGATTACAAGATACAATAAAGAAAATTACAGGAAAAGGTAAAGTTAGCGAGCAAGATGTTAATACAATGGCAAGGGAGATTAGACTTGCACTTTTAGAAGCAGATGTTAACTTTAAAGTCGTTAAAGACTTCATTAAAAAGATAAAAGAACGTGCTGTAGGTGCAGAGGTTATGGAAAGTCTCACACCAGGGCAGCAAGTTGTTAAAATTGTTCAAGATGAATTAACACAGCTTATGGGTGGCTCACAAGATAAAATTGCTGTTAGCACACGTCCACCAACTGTTATTATGATGTCAGGTCTTCAAGGTGCAGGAAAAACAACGACAACTGGAAAACTCGCTAATTTATTGCGAAAAAAGTATAATCGTAAACCCTTACTTGTTGCGTGTGATGTCTATCGCCCTGCCGCTATTCAACAGCTTCAAACACTCGGTAAACAATTAGACATGCCCGTTTTTGAAAAAGGAACAGAGGCAAACCCAGTTGAAATAGCTAAGGAAGCAATTGATTATGCAAAAGAACATCACCATGATTATGTCTTGATTGATACAGCAGGACGTTTGCATGTTGATGAAGCTTTAATGGATGAACTTGTCGAAATAAAAAATGAAGTCACACCAGATGAAATCTTTTTGGTTGTTGACTCGATGACTGGACAAGATGCTGTTAATGTTGCAGAAAGCTTTAATGACGCTTTAGACATATCAGGTGTTGTGTTAACTAAATTAGATGGAGACACACGTGGTGGAGCTGCTTTATCGATTAAAACAGTCACAGATAAACCGATTAAATTTATCGGTGTAGGTGAAAAGTTAGATGAACTTGAAGAGTTTCATCCGGAAAGAATGGCTTCACGTATTTTAGGTATGGGTGATGTTTTAAGCCTAATTGAAAAGGCAGAAGCAAGCATTGATGAAAAACAAGCGCTCGAAATGCAAGAAAAAATGAAGAATGCAACCTTTACATTTGATGATTTCTTAGAACAAATGGGTCAAGTGAAACAAATGGGTCCTTTAGATGAACTTTTAAATATGATTCCTGGTGCTAATAAATTTAAAGGAATGAAAGATATTCAAGTTGATGAAAAACAGATTGATCATATTGAAGCAATCATTCAGTCAATGACAAAAGAAGAGAGAGGTAATCCAAAAGTAATAAACGCAAGTCGAAAAAAACGAATTGCTAAAGGTTCAGGCACAACAGTCTCTCAAGTTAACCGACTTTTAAAACAGTTTAATGACATGCAAAAAATGATGAAACAAATGATGAACTCAAAAGGAAAAAAAGGAAAAGGATTTAACCTACCATTTATGTAGAGGTGATTTGAGTGAATAGTTATATTTTTGTATTTTCTGCTATAATATCGGTCATCTCAGTCTATCTTGTCTTTATGTACTTTGTGAAAAAAACACGCTTAGCCCAAGTCCCATTTGAAAATATTCAAAAGGAATATTTAATAGGCATGCTAATTACAAATATTTTACCAACGATCTTGCTAGTTTTTGGTATTATTAAAATGACAAGAAAGAGCTTTAATGAAATTCTTATCCCGATAAGTCTTATTTTAGTTTTCACCTTACTTATATTTGCTAAGATTAGTCAACAAAAGCAAAGCTTTGCTGATGATCCTTATGAAGCTTATTTAAATTATTTATTAATGTTCACCCGTCCAATGTTATTTTCAAT
>JASLIE010000254.1 GCA_030152985.1 Bacillaceae bacterium | reverse complement strand
CGTATTTATATAGTTTGCCTTATGAGTATTACGAGAAATACGGGGTTAGAAAATATGGCTTCCACGGAACATCACATAAGTATATTTCAGAAACTGCATCTGAAATACTTGATATTCCACTCTCACGTCTAAGATTAATTACATGTCATTTAGGAAATGGTGCAAGTATTACGGCAGTTGAAAATGGAAAGTCAATTGACACCTCAATGGGGTTCACCCCACTTGCGGGAGTGACAATGGGGACACGTTCAGGTGATATTGATCCGGCTATTATTCCTTATTTAATGGAAAAAACAGGTTTAGATGCACAAGGGATTGTTGAGGTCTTGAATAAAAAGAGTGGTCTTTTGGCTTTATCTGGGATTTCAAATGATTTGAGAGATATTGAAGCTGAAGCTAAAACGAATTCAAGGGCACAACTTGCACTGGATATTTTTGCAGAAAGAATTCACCAATATATTGGTTCCTATGCAGCTCAAATGGGAGGCGTTGATGCCATTATATTTACGGCTGGTGTCGGAGAGAATAGTGACACGGTTAGAGCCAAAATTTTAAATGGACTTGAGTTTATGGGAGTTTACTGGGATCCTGTTTTAAATAAATCGTGTGATGGAGAAGGTTTCTTAAATTATCCACATTCACCCGTGAAGGTTATGGTTATTCCGACAGATGAAGAGGTCATGATTGCAAGGGATACAGTAAAGTACAGCAAATAAATAAGAAGGATTTCAGTTAAGCTGAAATCCTTCTTATTTGTTATCTAACAATTAGTACGTCACATTTAGCGTAACGAACAATACTTTCAGATACACTTCCAATTAAAAAACGTTCAACTGCATTAAGTCCAGTTGCACCTACCATAATAAGATCTGCTTCAATTTCTGGAGCTATTTCTTTAGCAATAACAACCTTAGGCGAACCATATTTCATTAATGTTTCAGTTTTAGTTACACCTGCGTCTTTTGCAGTTGCTTCGTATTCATCAAGAATATCTTTAGCATGTTTTTCAGCGCGTTCAGAAAGTGAGCGATCATAAGCTTCTGCAGTAGCAAAAGTACGCGTATCAACAACATGTGCTAAAACAAGTGTTGCATCGTTTTGTTTGGCAATTTCAACTGATTTTTTAAATGCTTTTTCAGCTGCTTTTGATCCATCGACAGCAATAACAATTTTCTTATAATTATTATCCATTAGAAATTCCTCCTCTAAAGTTTCAAATAAGTCCTTACATATCTATTATACATTAAATTGACTAGAAAAGAAAAAGTATTTTAAAAAATGATTGAATTATCAGAAAATAAAGTGAATTTTAGTAAGTTTATTTAGAATATGTTTCAATTCCTTTGTTTTTTTGCTAAAATATACATAGCTTAAAGAAAGAGATGTAACCTAATAGACTAGAGAGGTGTCAAAATGAAAATTGGAATCCCTAAAGAAAGATTAAATAATGAAAATAGAGTTGCACTTACACCAGCAGGCGTTCATACACTTGTTAGTGCAGGTCATGAGGTTTTTGTAGAAACATTAGCTGGTGAAGGCTCTGGTTTTTCAGACCAAGAGTATGAAGAGATGGGTGCAACTGTAGTATCAACAGCAAAAGAAGCTTGGAAACAAGAGATGATTATGAAAGTAAAAGAACCACTCGAAACGGAATATGACTATTTATATGAGGGGCAAATCATTTTTACCTACTTACATTTAGCTTCACAAGCAAAGTTAACGAAAGTTTTGCTCGAGAAAAAAGTCGTAGGTATAGCCTATGAAACAGTTCAAGAAGCAGATCGATCTTTGCCGCTTTTAACCCCCATGAGTGAGGTAGCAGGTTATATGGCAACGCAAATAGGTGCTCAGTATTTAGAGAAGTCTAAGGGTGGAAAAGGTGTTCTTTTAGCGGGTATATCAGGCGTTAAACGTGGAAAGGTAACGATTATTGGAGGCGGTGTCGTTGGTTCTAATGCAGCTAAAATTGCAGTCGGTTTAGGAGCGGAAGTAACATTATTTGATTTGAACCCTAAGCGTCTTAGAGAACTAAATGAATACTTTGGTAGCTCTGTAAATGTACTTATGTCTAACACAGTTGATATTGCAGAAGCAATTAAGGCTTCAGATCTAGCAATTGGTTCTGTCTTAATTCCAGGCGCACGTGCACCTCAATTAGTAAGTGAAGAAATGGTTAAATCGATGGCACCGGGTTCAGTTATTATTGATGTTGCAATTGATCAGGGAGGTAATTTTGAAACAAGTAAAGTAACAACCCATGATAATCCAATTCACATTAAACACGATGTCTTGCATTATTCTGTTGCAAATATGCCCGGAGCAGTTCCGCGAACATCGACAATTGGTTTAACAAATGCAACAGTTCCTTTTGCTTTGCAGATTGCTAATAAAGGTTTTAAAAAGGCAGCAGAAGAAAATGAAGCCTTATCAAAAGGAATTAATACACTAGATGGTAAAGTAACAAATAAAGGTGTTGCAGAAGCATTTGACTACCCTTATGTACCTTTGAAAGATTTAATTTAACTAAAGGAGAGACTTTAAATGAAAATATCATATCATGGACATTCTGTCGTAAAGATTGAACATAATGATTTGACATTATTAATTGATCCTTTTATAACAGGTAATAAACTTTGTGACTTAAATGCTGAGACGGTAGAAGCAGATTATATTTTGCTGACGCATGGTCATAACGATCATGTAGGTGATACGATGGCAATTGCTAAGCGGACAGGGGCGAAAATTATTGCCTTAAATGAATTAGCTGTTTATTTAGCTAATAAAGGATTTGATGCACACGGAATGAATATAGGAGGCGGTTTTGATTTTGAGTTTGGTCATGTCAAATACACAAAGGCCTTCCATAGTTCATCTTATGAAGAAGAAGACGGAAATACAATTTATACGGGTATGCCAGGTGGTATTTTGCTAACAATTGCAGGAAAAACAATTTATCACTTAGGAGATACAGGGTTATTTTCGGATTTAAAGATGATTGGTGAACTTGAAGAGGTTGAACTTGCATTTATTCCGATTGGTGATAACTTTACAATGGGACCAAAAGATGCTTTACTTGCAGCGGAATGGATTAGGACAAAGCGTGTTGTGCCTGTACATTACGATACATTTCCAGTGATTGAGCAAGACCCAGTTAAATTTACAGAAAAACTGACAACAAGCGAAGGAATTCCACTTCGGGTTGGCGAATCGATTGATCTGTAATATAAAATATGACTGCTTTATTTAAGCAGTCATATTTTTTTATGGTTTAAGATTGTTGTTATCGGTTAAGAGCTGTATAATAGTTAATATATTAATGACTAGTACAGGTGAAGGTTTGGTGAAAGTAATGATAACAAAGCATGAACAAATTATTCAACATATTATTTCTTTAGAGGTAGGCACTAAAATATCAGTTAGACAAATTGCAAAGGATTTAAGCGTGAGTGATGGGACAGCTTATCGTGCAATAAAGGAAGCTGAAAACCAAGGTTTAGTAAGTACAATTGAGCGGGTTGGAACAATTAGAATTGAGAGTAAAGAAAAAGAACATTTTAAGCAATTAACCTTTGCTGAAGTCATCAATGTAGTAGATGGGCAAGTGTTAGGAGGAAGAGATGGACTTCATAAAACTTTAAACAAGTTTGTAATCGGTGCGATGCAACTTGAGGCAATGATGAGATATACAGAGGCAGATTCATTACTAATTGTAGGTAATCGAGTTAAGGCACATGAGCTTGCCTTAAAAGCAGGCGCTGCCGTTTTAATTACGGGTGGATTCGATACAACTGATCATATAAAGAAATTGGCTGATGAAAAAAACTTACCGATTATGTCGACAAGTTATGATACTTTTACAGTTGCTGAAATGATAAACCGTGCAATTTATGATCAGCTAATTAAGAAAGAGATTGTTTTTGTAAGTGATATTTATACGCCTTATGATGAAGTGCATCATCTC
>JASLIE010000204.1 GCA_030152985.1 Bacillaceae bacterium | reverse complement strand
GTTATGATATCGTCATACCAAAGTCAGGTGTTGCAAGCTTTAATGAAGGTGCACACAATTGGGCCCTGCGTCACTTCACAGATACGCTAGGTGCAAAAGTTATCTAAATATACAGAATTCATAGTTATGTCAAAAATAGACTGGCTTTACTGTTGACAAATCAAGGCTATTTGCTATGATAAAGTAGTAAATTAAATACTTAAATATGTTGAAAAAGACAGATTTATTATTTGAACTTTCACAGAGAGCTAGCGGGTGATGAGAGCTAGTAAGTAGGAATAATAAATAGCCCTTTTGAATAGATGAGCCCAAAAAAAGAGTAGGTTCATACGTTCATGTGCGTTAAACATGTACCGATTGAGGTTATACGAATGTATAACGAAAAAGGGTGGTACCGCGTGATTATAAACTTTTCGCCCCTTAGCTATATTAAGGGCCGGAAGGTTTTTTTATTCTTTATACAGATTATTTAAGGGGGACAAAGAAATGTTAAGTGATGTCAATTTATTACGTATTCCAGGACCAACACCAATCCCGCCAAGTGTTCAAAGAGCAATGGCACAACCTATGATTGGACACCGTGGTGCAGAAACTTCAGCCATGGTCAAACGCATTAAACCCGAGCTTAAAAAAGTATTTGGTACAAAGCAGGATGTCTTAATGATTACAGGAAGTGGAACATCAGGGCTTGAGACGGCTGTTGTTAACGCAGCACAAGCAGGCGATGATGTCTTAGTACTTGTGTCAGGTTCATTTGGAGATCGCTTTGCCCAGATTTGTGATGCACATAAGATGAAGACTCACCGGATTGATGTTGAGTGGGGTGAAGAGATTAATGTAGATGAAGTGGCAAACTATTTAAAAGAAAATAAAAATATTAAAGCTGTATTCATGACCCAATGTGAGACCTCAACAGGTATCATGAACCCGGTTGCTGAATTAAGTCAGGCAGTCCAAGAAAACTCTGATGCCTTAGTCATTGTTGATGGTGTTTCATGTGTCGGTGGGGTTGAAACAGAAATGGATGCTTGGGGTGTAGATATTTTTGTGACGGGTTCACAAAAAGCAATGATGTTACCACCAGGTTTAACCTTTATTGCTGTCAGTGAAAAAGCATGGCAAGTGATTGATCAAAACGAAGAAGCACGTTTCTATTTAGACCTGCGTCGTTACCGAGATAATTTAGAAAAGGATACAACACCATTTACACCAGCAGTCTCTTTACTCTTTGGTTTAGAGCAAGCCTTAAATTTAATCAATGAAGAAGGGCTTGAGAATGTGTATGCACGTCATTTACTGATGCGTGATATGACACGTGCTGCGATTAAGGCCTTAGGGATTCCTTTACTAACAAATGACGAGGCAGCAGCAGCGACAGTGACAGCAGTGAAGCCAGAAAACTTTGACCCAGAAGCACTGCGTAAAACGGTTAAGGAAAAGTTTGGTCTCTCACTCGCAGGTGGCCAGCAACATCTCAAGGGTAAAATCTTTAGAATTGGTCATATGGGTTATGCAACGGCTGCAGATGTTTTACAAATCATTAGTATTTTAGAAATTGGTTTGAAAGATATTGGTGTTGATATTGAGCTTGGAGCAGGCGTTAAAGCAGCTCAAGAAGTATACTTAGAGCAGACTAAATAGGAGGAAAAAAGATGTCATTTAAAGTATTGATTAGTGACCCACTCAGTGAAGAAGGGATTTTCCCGCTTCGCGAAGCAAAAGGTATCGAGGTTGTGAGCAAGACAGATTTAAAGCCTGAAGAATTATTAGAGGAAATCGTTGATTATGATGCACTTTTAGTCAGGAGCCAGACACAAGTGACCCGCGAGGTCATTGAAAAGGCTATTAACTTAAAAGTCATTGCACGTGCAGGGGTTGGTGTTGATAATATCGATCTTGAAGCGGCAACTGAAAATGGTGTGATTGTCGTTAACGCACCAGACGGAAATACAAACTCAGCAGCAGAGCATACCATTGCGATGCTGATGGCTTTATCGCGTAAGATACCTCAAGCCTATTTAGCGCTTAAGAATAAAAAATGGGATCGCAAATCACATGTCGGTGTTGAGTTACGTGGTAAAACACTGGGCATTGTTGGTCTTGGACGGATTGGTGAAGAAGTAGCACGACGAGCAAAAGGTCAACGCATGGAAGTCATTGCCTATGACCCATTCTTAACTGAAGAACGTGCAGAAACCTTAGGCGTTGGCTTTGGTACACTTGATGAAGTCCTTGCAGCAGGTGACTTTATTACTGTACATACACCTTTACTTAAAGAAACGCGTCATATTATTAATGAAGAAGCCATTGCTAAAATGAAAGACGGGGCCCGTGTAATTAACTGTGCCCGTGGTGGAATCATTGATGAAGATGCTTTATACGACGCTTTAAAATCTGGTAAACTCGCAGGTGCAGCACTTGATGTGTTTGAAGAAGAGCCAGCAACAGATCATAAAATATTAGAACTTGCTGAAGTCATTGCGACACCTCACTTAGGAGCGAGTACGATTGAAGCCCAGGAAAATGTCGCCATTGATGTCAGCCATGATGTCGTTCGCATCTTATCAGGTGAGCTTGCACGCAACCCGGTCAACATTCCGTCTGTACCGCGCGAAGTTATGCGTAAAATTGAACCTTATTTCGCACTTTCAGAAAAACTGGGTACTTTTTTAGCTCATGCAGAAATTGACGGGATTAAAGAGTTAAATGTCAACTATGCGGGCGATTTAGCTGCCTTAAGAATTGCTCCTTTAACACAAAATATCGTTAAAGGCTTCCTACAACGCCGATTAGGTTCACAAGTAAACAATGTCAATGCATCTTATATTGCAGAGCAAAGAGGCATTGCCATTCATGAGACAAAGTCAACGGCCGCACGTGGTTTTACAAATTTAATTACTGTTGAAATTGTAGATAAAAATGGTAAAAAACGTGTAGCAGGAACCTTGCTAAATGGTTTAGGTGCACGGATTGTTAAAGTAGATGATTACAGTATGGACGTCGTGCCAGAAGGTCATTTACTCTTGGTCTATCATACAGACCAACCCGGTGCCATTGGTCGTGTCGGAAGTTTACTTGCAGAAAATGACGTTAACATTGCAACCATGCAGGTCGGTCGTGAAGTTGTTGGTGGAAATGCAATCATGATGTTAACCATTGATCGCCCGCTTGAAAAAGAAGAGTTTGAACAGATTAAAGCAATGGATGGATTTGACCAAGTCATTGCAGTTGATCTTTAAAATAAAAAGAATCCCAGCTCAATCTGGGATTCTTTTTATATGTTTGAATAGTTGACAATTAAAATAGAAAGGGCTATATTTGACTTAACTTAGATAGTCAAAGGCGTAAGTTTAGATGAGTAAAAATCATCCTATTTCAAAGAGAAGAAACGGTGCTGAGAAGTTTCTAAATAGCTGATTTTGAACCTGCTAACTAGCTAGCTCGAAAGGTTTACTTCCTTTCGGTGCCGCATCACTCGCGTTAAGAGTTTAAAGTGTATACTTAGATAAGTATAAACAAGGGTGGTACCACCAAACCTCGGTCCCTTAGCGGATGGAGGCTATTTTTATGCAATTTATTATATGAAGAGGTGTTCAGAATGGGAAAAAATAAATTTGTTGAAAAAGTCACAGCGATGGAAGATGATTTTGCACAGTGGTATACAGACGTTGTCCAGCAAGCAGAACTGGTTGATTATGGTCCAGTAAGAGGAACGATGATCATTCGTCCTTATGGCTTTGCGATTTGGGAGCGAATTCGTGATGAATTTGATCGTCGAATTAAAGAAACAGGGCATGAAAATGTTTCATTCCCACTCTTTATTCCAGAAAGCTTACTGCAAAAGGAAAAAGATCATGTTGAAGGCTTTGCACCAGAAGTTGCCTGGGTCACACACGGTGGTGAGGAAGAGTTAAGTGAGCGTATTTGTGTACGTCCGACATCTGAAGTGCTTTTTTGTCAGTATTATTCAAAGCACATTCATTCATACCGTGACTTACCTAAGCTCTATAATCAGTGGAGTAATGTTGTGCGCTGGGAGAAAACGACACGTCCATTTTTACGTTCAACCGAGTTCCACTGGCAAGAAGGGCATACAGCACATGCAACACGCCAAGAAGCGGCAGAAGAAACAGACCGCATGCTTGAATTATATGCAACTGTCTTAGAAGACTATATGGCTATTCCAGTTTTAAAGGGAAAGAAAACAGAGAGCGAAAAGTTTGCTGGTGCTGAGTATACCTTAACGATTGAAAGTTTAATGCACGACGGACAGGCGCTGCAATCAGGAACGTCCCACTTATTTGGTGATGGATTTGCAAAAGTGTTTGATATTACCTACTTAGATAAGGAAGGTAAATCACAGTATGTTCACCAAACTTCTTGGGGTGTGACGACACGTTTAATTGGTGCACTGATTATGGTGCACGGAGATAACCGCGGACTCGTTATTCCGCCACGGATTGCACCAACACAAGCTTTAATTGTTCCGATTGCCCAGCACAAAGAAGGGGTCTTAGATCGGGCTTATGACTTACGTGATTCACTGAAAGATCTGGTTCGTGTTGACATTGACGCAAGTGATAACATGCCGGGTTGGAAATTTAATGAAAGTGAAATGAAAGGCTACCCAGTTCGAATTGAGCTTGGTCCAAAAGACATCGAAAAAGAGCAAGTCGTCCTTGTTCGTCGTGACACGGGAGAGAAAGAATTTGTGCCTATGTCAGATTTAAACAGTCGTTTACCAGAATTACTTGAAGAAATTCAAGCCAATCTCTTCGATCAAGCGCTGAAACACCGTGAGGAAAAAACGTCTGTTGCAAAAGATATGACTGAGTTTGCTAAGCATTTAAAAGAAAATCCAGGCTTTATTAAAGCAATGTGGTGTGGAAAAGAAGCGTGTGAAGAGGCGATTCAAGAAGAGACCTCTGCAACATCGCGTTGTATTCCATTTGAACAAGAGCAAGTTGGAGATAAATGTGTCAATTGCGGGGAAGAAGCGACTGACCTCGTTTACTGGGCACGCGCTTACTAAATAAAAAAATCTTGGACTCATACTGAGCCCAAGATTTTTTTATTTGGAAATTTCTTTTGCGATATGTGGTGCGATTTTTTCTGGCTTTGTAATGGGTGCAAAGCGTTTAATGACATTGCCTTTTCGGTCGACTAAAAACTTGGTGAAATTCCACTTAATTTTTTCAGTTAGGCCACCTGCTTCTTTTTTTAAAAACTGAAAAAGTGGATGTGCGTCTTCACCATTGACTTGGATTTCTTCAAACATAGGGAAGGTCACACCGTAATTCTTTTGACAAAATGCAAGTGTTGCTTCATTAGACTCTGGATTTTGTTTGCCAAACTCATTGCTCGGAAAGGCAAGCACTTGGAAACCGTGCATTTTCTTAGAGTCATATAAAGCTTGGAGTTCATCAAGTTGGGGGGTGAAACCACACTCTGTAGCAGTGTTCACAATTAAAAGAACATCGCCTTGATACTGACTGAGTGATTCTTCTGTGCCATCAATCCGCTTCACTGTGAAATCATAAATTGACATTTAAAGTCCTCCTTAAAATAGGATAAAAAGACCCTAAAAGAAAACAGTGTTCTTTTAGGGTATGTATTAAATCGTTTTTGCTAAAGCTTCACTTTCAATAACTTGTAAGCGACGATTTACTTCGTCTTGGCTTAAGTTGTGCTCGATGACATAACGATTTCTTTCACTTGTACGGCATTCATGTGTGCAACCGCGCATGTATTTGTGTTCATTTTCTTCAGAGCAAAGAATTTGTTCGTTACACTCAGGCTCAGCACAGTTCACATAGCGTTCGCAAGGTGTTCCGTCAAAGTGATCACGTCCAACGACTTTATGATCGACCTGGTTGATTGGTACGGTAATGCGTCCGTCAAAGACATAGCAAAGTCCGTCCCAAAGCTCACCCTTTACTTCTGGATCTTTTCCGTAGGTTAAAATCCCACCTTCAAGTTGTCCGACATCTTCAAAGCCTTTGTCGATTAACCAACCCGTGAACTTCTCACAACGGATGCCCCCTGTACAGTAAGTGAGGACACGCTTTCCTTCAAGCATCTCACGGTTGTTTTCAACCCATGCAGGTAATTCACGGAAAGTACGAATGTCAGGGCGAATGGCTCCTCTAAAATGACCGACATCATACTCATAATCATTACGCGTATCTAAAATCACTGTGTTTTCATCTTGCATGGCTTCGAAGAATTCAGTTGGCTTTAAATAAGCAGCTGTTAATTTATTCGGAT
>JASLIE010000230.1 GCA_030152985.1 Bacillaceae bacterium | reverse complement strand
GCTCCAAATGATTCATCGTCTGGATGCGGATACGAAATCACGATATGTTCTTTCATTAATTAACACTCCCTTATTTAAATGCTTGAGTACTTACTTGTAAAGCTACAGTTAATCTTCCGTCTGCATCATGTCCTGCTAAAAGTAAAGTCTCATCATCTAACTCTTCATAGTCTGAAAGTCCTTCTGCATATACCCAGCCATGTGGCATTTTTAAACCAGCACGGTAAGACCCCTTCTCTCCGACAATTTTAGCTTCAGTAAAGGTAATTTTAGCATTTCTAATATAAGCACCGACATTAACACCTTTATTATCAAAATGGCTTGCATAGGCACCATTTGTTGTTTCTAAATGGATATAAACTTCTTTATCTTTAAAGAATTCAAGTTTTTTATTAACCAAATCCGTCTTTATTGCTTGCATTTAAACACCCTCCTTTTTATTCATTATATCTTTTAGATATTGACCTGTATAGGACTTTTTATTTTTAATGATTTCTTCTGGTGTGCCAGTAGCAATGACTGTTCCACCACCACTTCCTCCATCAGGACCCAGATCAATCATATAATCAGCTGTTTTAATCACATCTAAATTATGTTCAATAATAATAACAGTGTCACCATTTTCAACGAGTCGCTGTAAAACGATTAGCAGACGCTTAATATCGTCGGTGTGTAAACCTGTTGTAGGTTCATCTAAAATATAGACTGTTTTACCATTTGATCGTTTGTGAAGCTCACTAGCTAACTTTACACGCTGAGCCTCTCCTCCAGACAAGGTCGTAGCAGGTTGGCCGAGTTTAATATAACCTAAACCGACATCGTAAACTGTTTGTAATTTTCTTTTAATACGCGGAATATTTTCAAAGAAATCAAGGGCTTCTTCGATACGCATATCTAAGACGTCCGCTATATTTTTACCCTTAAACTTCACTTCAAGCGTTTCTCGATTATAACGTTCACCATGGCACACTTCACAAGGAACATAAACATCTGGTAAAAAATGCATTTCGATTTTTAAAATCCCATCACCCCGACATGCTTCACACCTTCCACCTTTAACATTAAAGCTAAAGCGTCCTTTTTTATAGCCACGCATTTTAGCTTCATTTGTTTCCGCAAAAACATCTCGTATATCATCAAAAACTCCTGTGTAAGTTGCCGGGTTCGATCTTGGCGTCCGCCCAATAGGAGACTGATTGATGTCGATTACTTTTTCTACTTGTTCAAGTCCTTTAACTGCTTTATGAGCACCTGGCTGATGTTTTCCCGTATACAAATGTTTAGCCAATGACTTATACAAGATTTGATTAACTAAGGTACTCTTTCCAGAACCAGAAACACCTGTTACAACAGTTAAAACGCCTAAAGGGAATTTAACATCAATGTTTTTTAAATTATTTTCACTTGCGCCAAGCACTTCAAGATAACGCTCACTCTTGCGTCGCTCAGTTGGCACTTCAATATATTTCTTACCTGTTAAGTACTGACCTGTTAATGATTTTTTACGACGCATTACTTGTTTGGGTGTTCCACTTGCAACAATTTCTCCTCCGTGATCACCTGCTCCTGGCCCAATGTCAATCAACCAATCAGCAGCCCGCATTGTGTCTTCATCATGTTCAACAACGATTACTGTATTTCCCAAATCACGCATGGTTAAAAGTGTCTGAATCAGTCTGTCATTATCCCTTTGATGTAATCCGATAGACGGTTCATCAAGCACATATAAAACTCCTGTAAGCGCAGATCCGATTTGAGTTGCTAAACGAATCCGTTGGGCCTCACCACCGGAAAGTGTACCTGAAGCTCTTGACAGTGTTAAATAAGATAAGCCAACATTAACTAAGAAAGTTAAGCGATCATTAATTTCTTTTAAGATTTGTCTTGCAATTTGTGTTTCTTTTTCAGTAAGTGATAGCTGCTTAAAAAATTCAAGAGCGGATTCAATCGAATAATCCGTGACTTCACTTATATGTTTTTCATTAATTTTGACAGACAAAGCCTCTTCTTTTAGACGATAGCCTTCACAAGATGCACAAGCTTTTTCAGACATGTATTTCTCTAAGGTATCGCGCGTGAAGTCAGAGCTTGTTTCATGGTAACGACGCGAGATATTATTGATTACCCCTTCAAACTCTATATCTCTTATACGTTCTTTTCCAAAATCGTTTACAAATCTAAAATGAATTTTATCTTTTCCGCTTCCTTTTAATATTTTATTCATCTCAGATTTCTTTAAGTCTTTGACAGGCGTATCCATATCAATTTTATAATGTTTACATACTGCTTGAAGTAATTCTGGATAATAACGTGAACTAATTGGCTCCCAAGGTGCAATTGCATGTTCATTTAATGTTAATGACCAATCTGGAATAACTGCATCTAAATTCACTTCTAAATTAGTTCCGAGTCCATCACATGTTGGACAAGCACCAAAAGGACTGTTAAAAGAGAATAATCTTGGCTCGAGCTCATCTAATGAAAAATCACACTCTGGACAAGCATGATTTTCATTAAAAATTAATTCTTCTCCGTCAATCACATCGATAATTACACGACCTTCACCTGTTGATAGAGCTGTTTCAATTGAATCTGACAATCTTCCTTCTACACCCTCTTTAACAATAATACGGTCAATTACAACTTCAATTGAATGTTTTTTATTTTTTTCTAATTTTATATTTTCGCTTAAATCGATAATTTCACCATCTACACGAACTCGAACAAAGCCTTCTTTTTGTAAATTTTCAAGCAACTTGACATGTTCACCTTTACGTCCTGAAACAACCGGAGCAAGAATTTGAATTCGCG
>JASLIE010000227.1 GCA_030152985.1 Bacillaceae bacterium | reverse complement strand
TTTTCATCTTGCATGGCTTCGAAGAATTCAGTTGGCTTTAAATAAGCAGCTGTTAATTTATTCGGATCGGTATCTTCATCCTCATCTAAACTCAAGTTAACGAGTTCAGGGCGTGGACGTACGTGCATTTTTTCAAATGCGTGTCCATCATGTTCGTCGATTTTAAAGAATGTATCTTTAAATCGCTCATCTGATGTGAGCATCTCCATATAAGCATCTGTTTGTTCAACAGTCCCTGAAACGGTCCCATTGATCCCGGCATCAGAAACTAAAATACGTCCCTTTAGTCCAAGATCCTTACAGACAGCTAGATGCTCCTCAGCAAATGCAACTTCGTCTTCAATCGGAACGAAGTTATAATATAATAAAACACGATATTTCTCCATCTTCCTACCACCTATATTTATATTTGCAAGATATAAATATCTTAGCATCTCTTACCTCCTTATCTTAACATAGCTGAAAGTTCATGTCTAAAGTATTTTAAACAAAAAAGTTATAAAACTTTACCTAAAAAACACCTTAAATTCATTAAAACTTTACCTTAATTTGATAAGCTAAATAAAGAATCAAAGGAAAAGCTGGTGATGAGGTGAAGCAGAATATAGCCGTCATTGATATTGGCTCAAACTCAGTTCGTTTAGTTATTTATAAACAAAAGCATAAAAAACTGAAAAAGACCCTCAATCAGAAGGTCACTTTACGTTTAGAACAAGATTTAAAAAATGAGGAGCTCTCAAAGGCTGGGATAAGCCGTTTAATCAGAACGCTTAACCGGTTTAAGAAGGAAATTCGATCAAGAAAACTGCACTCTGTTTACCTTGTCGCAACAGAGTCAATCAGAAAGGCAAGAAATCAAGCCGAAATTATCGACCGTGTGTATAAAAAAACAGGTTTTAATCTCCTTGTTTTAAAGGGGACAGAAGAGGCCTATTACACATATAAAGCAGCCAAGGCTTGTCATTTTAATCAAGGCATTCTGATTAATGTCGGTGGTGCAAGTACAGAAATTATTGAATTTAAAGAAGATGATGCCACACTGATAAGCATTCCGATTGGTGCCCTTAATTACGATTTAAACACACTTAATCAGACATTAAGTCAGTTTGAGCGGAGAATGACTGAGACCCAGCTCATTATCTCAGGCGGAACGGCAAGAAATATTCATCGCATGCTAAAAAGAAAACATTCGCAGCCCTATCAGATCAATGACCTCACCACATTAAATCATCAGCTCAGCGCACTCACACTCATACAACGTAAATCCTATCCAGGCTTGTCAGAGGAACGCGCTGACATTATTTGTGACGGGATCGAATTGATTTTACGCATCAGTGAGTTTTTTTCTTCTCAAGAGCTTGTCTATAGTAAGTATGGGTTACGTGAAGGAATTATCCTAAGTAATTTATCTGCAAGTTAATTTAAAGGAGTGAAGTCATGTCTGAAAGTAAACAAGATAAAGTCAAACAAACTCTGCCTGACTTTTCTACAGCTCAATATTACTTCAATCGTGAATTAAGCTGGTTAGCATTTAATCAGCGTGTTTTAGAAGAGGCTGTGGATCAAAGAAACCCTTTATTAGAAAGATTAAAGTTTTTAGCCATTCTATCTTCGAACTTAGATGAATTTTTTATGGTGAGGGTCGCAGGAATTAAAGACCAAATCAAGGCAGGTTTTAATAAACCGGAAAATAAAGCAGGCCTAACGCCACGTGAACAATTAAAGGCCATTTCAAAAGAAACGCATAAACTTATGCATCAAGCAGAAGACGCACTCACAGAAAGTCTTCTACCGGCCTTGAAAGAAGAGGGAATTGAACTACTCAAAATGAATCAATTATCAAGTGAACAATATCAATATGTTGAGAGTTTATTTGATGCGCGTATCTTTCCGGTTCTAACGCCGCTTGCAATCGATGCCTACCGTCCCTTTCCAAAGCTTTTAAATAAAAGTTTAAATTTAGCAGTTGTTTTAAAAGCTTCTGAACGTGAGGCGAATAAAAAACATGTGCTTGCCATTGTTCAAGTACCGCTAGTTTTAGGGCGTTTTATTAAATTGCCATCTAAAAAGAAACGGGTTCACTTTATTTTACTTGAAGATTTAATTAGTCATTTCATCGGAAAGTTATTTGTCGGTTATGAGGTGCAATCCGTCTCACCTTTTCGGATTACGCGTAATGCAGACTTAATGATAAATGAAGAAGGTGCGCGTGATCTTTTAAGTGAAATCGAAAAAGAACTTAAAAACCGAGAACGTGGAGCGGCTGTACGGTTAGAGTACCGGCGTGATTTGATGGATGAAACAATTTATCACTTCTTTAAATCAGTGCTTAACCTAGCAGAAGACGATATTTATGCAAGTAAAAGTATCTTAGACTACACTTTCTTTTTTGAGTTTGTTGACACTTTGACAGCTGATTATGAACATTTAGTTTATGAAACGCTGATTCCAAAGGTCATTGAACCTTTACTTGATGAGCCAAACATCTTTGAAGCAGCCTTAAAAGAAGACTTATATTTCCATCATCCCTATGATTCCTTTCAACCTGTGATTGACTTAATTACTCAAGCGGCAAAGGATCCTGATGTTTTAGCAATCAAACAAACCCTCTACCGGGTAAGTGGTGATTCGCCTATTGTTCAAGCACTTGAGAAGGCGGCAGAAAATAAAAAACAAGTGACAGTGCTTGTGGAGTTGAAGGCTCGTTTTGATGAAGAAAACAATATTCACTGGGCTAAGCGTCTAGAGCGAGCAGGTGTCCATGTCATTTACGGAATAACAGGTTTAAAAACCCACAGTAAAATAACACTGCTTGTCAAACAAGTAGGTGAAGAAGTGAGACGCTATGTGCATTTAAGTACCGGAAACTATAATGAAAAGACAGCTAAGGTCTATACAGACATGAGCATACTGACAACAAATGAAAAGTTTGGTATTGATGCGACTAACTTTTTCAATTATTTAAGTGGCTATACAGAACAGCCACATTGGCATTATTTTGTAAATTCACCCCATCTTATCAAAAAAGAACTTCTAAGCTTAATCGATGAAGAGATAAAGGCGCATGAAAAAACAAAAAAAGGACGAATTATCCTGAAAATGAATGCCATGACAGACAAGGATTTAATGATGAAATTATATGAAGCTTCATATAAAGGAGTAAAAATCGACTTAATTATTCGTGGGATTTGCTGTATTAAGCCAGGGATCGAAGGGGTGAGTGAAAATATTCGGGTTCGGAGTATTGTTGGGCGGTTTCTAGAGCACAGCCGTATCTACTACTTTAATCATCAAGGGGAAGAAAAGCTTTATTTATCCTCAGCAGACTGGATGACACGAAATATGGAAAGGCGAATTGAAATTATGTTTCCTATCTGTTCAGCTAAGGTAAAAAAACAAATTTTAGCTGCCTTAACTCTTTTCTTAAATGATAATGTCAAGGCAAGGGGTCTGAGCTCAGATGGTAAGTATCATTACATTAAAGCGTCGGGTGAGGAGCTGAGTAGCCAAGCAAGCTTCATTAAGTAAGTCCTTAAACAGTTCAGAAACTTGAACTGTTTATTTTTATGATAAACTATAAAAAGCTTTAAAATAAGCTGTTTTAAGAGCTTTCTTTATAGTTTGAAAAATACTTTGCTAAAAAAAGAGTGTTTTCTTTGCAATATAAAATATTTCATGTAATATAAGTTGTTGTCGAAGCGAAATGTTTCAGATGAAGAACTTATAAAAAGTGAATAGCTTTTAATTGACAAAAAGAACGAAATCGTGTAACCTAGTTCTTGCTGTTATTATTTATGAGTTTTCTTTTTATTCCACAGTAGCTCAGTGGTAGAGCAATCGGCTGTTAACCGATCGGTCGTAGGTTCGAATCCTAC
>JASLIE010000135.1 GCA_030152985.1 Bacillaceae bacterium | reverse complement strand
AAAAGACGACATAGTCATTAAGCAGGACTTTAAGCTTTATGGTTCACTTTATGCTGAAACAGCAAATGTTTATATAGGTGGTGGATCTCGCATTTACGGAAATATTCTTACCGGAGGAAGTGAAGTAAGTTTAGACGGTGGAACCGGTGTTACTTCTCAAATTATTTTTGCGCCGAATGCTGAGTTTAATTTAGCGGCAGGGACAAATTTCAAAGGAATGATTTTCACAGATCACTTTAACACAAGTGGAGGATCAGTTGTTGAGTACGCTGTCCCTGACTTTGGTGATGGTCCATTAAACTTAGAAAGTATATTAGAAGAATGGTATTCGGAAATAGAAGATTTAAGTATAGAAGTATTTGATTATAAAATTAATGATATTAGAGAAAAATAAGCAATTAAAAAGGCAATCGTTTGATAACGATTGCCTTTTTTTAATTACTAATATTTACAATTAACACATGACATGTTAGTATATTTTATGTATAGTTAAGTGACATGACATGAGTAAAACTTGTATACTTATGAATCTTGTACGATCTGATGCAGATAAATTTAATTGCGTATGAACATAGGAATAAAATTAAGTAATGACTAATGAATACAATCGATATGGTGGATTAAACAAAGATAAATCGAATTTACTTATAATAAAATTCCCCTTTTTATATCAGGTCTAATGAGTTGCTTGTAGTCTAAGGAAAGAGGAGGATGAAATTGAAGACGATTATTGTTGATAGTTGTGAAAAGTCGCTTGGGAATTTAGAGAGCCAAATCAATGCATACGGTAAGTATGAAATCGTTGAGAAATATACAGATCCAGCTCAACTTATCGAAGAGTATAGAGGTAAGTATAATTCGATTGATATCGTTTTTACAGGTGTTGAAATGAATGGTTTAAATGGATTAGAGTTAACAAAGAAATTGAAAGAAGATCATCCGAAAATAAATGTTGTCTTTGTAACACATCATGAAGAGTATGCCCTTGAATCCTATAAATTAGATGTTTTAGATTACATAAAAAAACCACTTAAGGAAAAAGATCTAGATACGGTGACATCTAAGCTAGAAGAACGTGGGATTAGTTCTACGCAAAGTAATCAAATGATTTGCTTGTTTAATTATTTTCACTTTAAAGAAAATGGAAAAGAATTAAAGAATATAAAATGGCGTACAGCTAAAACAAAAGAATTGTTTATCTATTTGACTCATAACCGGAAAGAGGTTGTCAGAAAAGATGTCATAATTGATTTATTATGGCCGGATTCAGACTTAGATAATGCATATAGCCAATTATATAGTTCAATCTATCATTTGAGAAAGGTTTTTAAACAACTCGGGTTCAATATTGAAATTATTAGTACGGATAATGGGTATGAAATTGATTTTAATGACATTCCAATTGATGTTGATGTTTGGGAAGAGAAAATCAGTCATATGTCAGAACTTAATTTAGATGATAGAGAGTTTTATAAAGAAGTTTTAGAAATTTATCAGGGTGATTATTTAGGTGAGGAAACTTATCTATGGAAAGAAAATGAGCGTGAGCGTTTAAGAGTACTTTATTTTTATCATACTGAACGCTTGATTGAGTTTTTAACAAAAGAAAATAAAAATTTTGAAGCCATCTTAATCGCACTTAGAGTACAAAAACACTATCCTTTTTTAGAGGATTCTTATTTTTGGTTAATGCAGTTATACAACGCATTAGGGAATACTTATTCGGTTGAAGACCAATATAATAAGTTATCAGACATGTTAAAGGAAGAATTAGGTATCGAACCACGACGCGAAATAAGAGAATGGTATATCAAATGGCTAAGTCAAAATGAATAACAAAAAGAGGTATCTCAAAAAAGAGATACCTCTTTTTATTATTTCTTCACCTTAAATGTATATTATTCAATCATATTTATGAGTTACAAATGACGAGAATCTGTTCTGATTTAGTTTTATTTATGAAAATAAGCATCCTATATTATGGAATAGACACATTGGGTGAAGGGTGAATTGATTTGAGAAAGAAAACGATATTTTTTGTGATTGTCCTTATCTTTATGATTGTTCTTAATTTTAAGCCAACTGTTTTTGCAGAAATGGCAAAAGGTGCGTCAATTGCCAATGTCGATGTTGAAGGGATGTCTTTTGAAAAAGCTGCTCAGCTGCTTGAAGAAGAGATTGAAGTTTGGCGTTCTCGAGAGCTTATAGCTGAAGCTGAGGGAGAGAAAATTAAGCTTCCAACAGAGGTATTTATTTTTGATGTAAATGGATCGCTTAAGGAATTAGAGAAAAAAACCAAACGAAGCTTGAAAACTTTTTTTTTACGTCCTAAAAATGTACATATTCCATTAAAGGTCAACTATCAATATGATGAAGCAATCGTTAAAGAGTTTCCTAAACATATTGATCTTGAAGAAAGCTTTAATGTTGCACTTGAACAAGCAAAAGAACTAGATAATAGTCCAGTTACGCTTGTTTTTAGTGATACTCAGAAAGAAAAACTCGAAAAAGTAGCAGAAGTGACATTAAATGCACCTGAAGTTTCAGAAACTGTTATCAAAATGTTAGTAAAAGAATTAAATGAGGTGGAGATAGAAGCAGAGGAAGTTTTCTCATTTCTTGATTCTGTGCGATTACCTAAAAAGTTAACAAAATCTACAGAAGAAACAAGTTTTGTTGCGACTGCACTCTATAGCTTAGTACTCGAAACAAACTTAGAGGTCATTGAAAGGCATGCTCATTTACACTTGCCGGAATATGTAAAGCCAGGCTTAGATGCAGAAGTAGGCGTACCAAAGTATGAATCAAAAAGCGGTTATAAGGAAGAAAGTGAAGCAG
>JASLIE010000098.1 GCA_030152985.1 Bacillaceae bacterium | reverse complement strand
ATGAAGTTAGACAAAGAAAAGAAAATGCTGACACAGAATAAGCAGGTTAACCTCATTCTAGGCGCTTTCGACTATGCAGGTAATGAGATTGAGCCTGAACAAATTAGGGTTTATCATGAAAACCGCCTTATTAGGGCCGAAAAAATTGATCATCAATCTGCTTACTATACAATCGGTAAGAGATTTGGACTGGCGCACGGGGAAAATCGCATTCGGATTGAGTTTACGGATAATTTAGGTTACACAACCTCACAGACCTATACGATTTTTTATAAAGAACCAGAGGAAGGTGACATCGTCGGACAGGCCGAATTTCATTTAGAAGCGGGAACACTTGGCCTCGGCAATCTAGCACCATCGAAAAAGATGGATATTATTCACGGGGAAAGCGGTGCGCAATTACTAGACCGTTACTTAAAAGAAAATGGCTTTAAATATACTCAAACAGGTAACCATCAAGCCGACTTTTATCTTTCTCATTTAAAACGTGGTGATTTACCTGGCAAGGTTAATCCACCTAAAGAACTTTTGAAATCACTTGAAAGAGAAGGCATTCTGTTTGATGAGAAAAATTATGCTAAAGGAGAACTTGGTGAATTTGATTTTTCGCCATTTTCAGGCTGGATGTACAGTGTCAATGGTACTTATGTCAATTTAGGTTTTTCTGAGTATCAATTCCAAGATGGCGATCAAGTAAGAATACGTTACACACTAGCATATGGAGCGGATATTGGAGCTGCATCAAATAATCCAGATTATCCCTTCCCGAACTTAGGTGATTGGTAAATGAAAGCAATGGAAAAAAAATTAGTTCTACTTCTTATTTTAGTTTTTTCACTTGTCTCTCTACATTCCGTTCAAGCTAAAGACTTTGACTATGAGCAGGCGAGTGAGGCCGTGATTGACTATTTATATGTAGAGGATGCGTTTTTAAAATCAGCTGGTAGCTCTGCTTCGGACTGGCTTGCCTTTGGTATGGGGAGGCACGGAGCAGACGCAGATTACGCAGCTTATCTGGCTGTTTTAGAAAACAAGGTTAGTGAACGTTATTTAACTAAAGAAAAATTAAGTGATACAAAGGCAACGGAATGGCACCGGATTGCACTGACAGTCTTAGCGCTGGGTGGGGATCCGACCGCCTTTGGGGAAGATGAATCAGGTGAACCGATTAATTTAATCGCAGATGGTGTTTATAATCGAGGAGAAGTTACTGATTTAGCTGAGCAAGGTATTAATGGACTAAGCTGGGGGTTACTGACCCTTGATGCCTTAGATTATGAAGTAGCTGAGGATGCTTATGAGAATAGAGAAGATATTATTGAGCGTATCCTAGAGCTACAACTTGAGGATGGTGGATTTTCATTGAAATTTCCACCATCTGATATTGATTTGACTGCAATGGTTCTTCAAGCGCTTGCACCTTATTACAACAGCGAGAAAACTTATACATATATGCGCCTATCGGATCAAAAACAACGGACAGTGCGTGTACGTGAAGTAATCGATGAAGCTCTTGACTTGCTTTCTAAACGCCAAACCGAGTCTGCGGGTTTTGAAAGTTTTGGTTTGGAAAATACAGAAAGTCTAGTGCAAGTAATCGTAGCCTTGACTGCCTTGCAAATAGACCCTTTAAAGGATCAGCGTTTTATTAAGAATAATCAGACACTGATTGATAACTTAAGTCGTTATCAACAAGCAGACGGAGGCTTTATTCATTCAGAAACTTATGATGAAGATAATCCAACAGCTAAACCAGACCAATCAAATAAAATGGCAAGTGAGCAAGCTTTATACGGTCTGTCGAGTTTAATTCGTTTTGAAAATAATTTACGTAGACTTTATGACTTTAGACCTGAGCCCTCAGATGAACTTAAGTCAAAAATTGAATCACTTGAAATAGAAATAGATGCTTTAAATAAAAACACCTCAGCAGAACATCTAAAGAAAATATTTAAAGACTATCAAGCGATCCCTGTAGATGAGCGCTCTTATGTAAGCAATTATGCCAAGTTAAGTGAACTCTTAAAAAGGGCAAAAATTTCAGTGAATTTAGATGAGTCTTGGGGAAAAAACAAAGCAGGTAAAGGAACAATTACGCCTTTATTAACAGACGCACATAAAAGTGATCCTGGATTCACTCAAGCTGACTTAAAACTTTATCAAAGTCTACCAAAAGAAATTACAACAAAAGATGAAATAACCGTGATTAAGTTACTTGATAAATTAAAAGAGGAATTAAAGTCTAGATCAGCTAATCAATCGGACTATGAAAACTATAAAAAAGAGTTAGAAGAAAGAATGCAGGTAATAGATGAGTTAAAATCAGAAATTAATGATTTAAACCAAACAATTGTAGACGAGCTCTATCCATTTGAATCAATCAAAGCCGAAGATAAAGAAAAGGTTGAAGCAATTCAGACACGTTATCTCGCTTTAAGTGAACATGATCAGTCACTCATTCAAAATTATGAAGCGCTTGAAAAAGCGGTGACAGAAATTAAAAGTTTAGAGCGTGCGCGATGGATAAGGTTGTTAGGGATTTTTCTGCTTCTTGTTTTAAGTTACGGCTTAATCAAAGGAAGAAGAAAACGTAAAAAAAGAAAGACGGATTAAGGAGGACACGCTATGCGAAAAGATTTGCTAATTCTTGGTTTTATAGCACTCGTCCTTGCCTTATTAATTTCAGGAACTAAAATTCAATCTGTTGAAGAATATTATTTGACACATATCGATGACATCACGCCGGATTCAGAAACAGTTTTTATTTCGATAGAAGCTAAGGCTGCCTTAGAAAATATAGAGTTACTCAATGAAGAATTACGTGATGAAAAGTATCTGCCTAAAGATGGCGTTATTTTAGAAAAGACAGAATATGTTTTACGGCCAAATGATACAGTTTTTGATCTTTTAAAGCGTGCGACTCAACATGAAAAAATTCATATGGAATTTCAAGGTGCAAATGAAAATGCTTTTAAATCAGCATACATCCAAGGGATTAATCATTTATATGAGTTCTCTTGTGGTCATTTAAGTGGCTGGATGTATGCTGTAAATCAAGAGTTTCCGGATTATGGTGTAAGCCAGTACCAACTTGAAGATGGCGATGAAATTGAATTTATGTATACCTGTGATTTAGGACGTGATCTTGAAGGCTTTCAATAAAGGAGGATAAAAATGAGGAGTTTTGCATCAATGCACCCACTCGTTTTATTTATATACTATGTATTTGTTATGACTTTGACGATGTTTTTGATGCATCCAGTCATTTTAATCTTGTCTTTAATCGGGAGTTTAATTTTTTTTAGTTTACTCGTTTCAAATAAACAATTTATGGGGGACTTGGGTTTTTATTTGCTTGTTTTTTTACTTATTGCAGTGACAAACCCTTTATTTGTTCATAAGGGTGAAAGTATTTTATTTTTCCTAAATGACAATCCGGTTACGAAAGAAGCGCTTATTTACGGACTTTTTATTGGAATGATGTTACTGGCCATTATTTATTGGAGTAAATCATATTCCTATTTAATGACCTCGGATAAATTCATCTACCTCTTTGGTAAGGCGATTCCGAAGTTGTCATTAATTATTTCGATGGCCCTTCGATTTATTCCGCAATTTAAACTTCAAATGAAGCGAGTAAATCAGGCTCAAAAAACGCTTGGTTTTTATACGAGTCAGAGTATTTTTGATCGAATTATGAGCGGTGTTAGAACCTTTAACAGTTTACTCACTTGGTCACTTGAGAACTCAATCATTCAAGCTGATTCAATGAAAGCACGGGGTTATGGTTTGAAGGGACGAACAAACTTCGCTCTTTTTCGTTTTACAGGCCGAGACTTTAGCATCTTAACTATCATGGTCTTGTTTTTTGTTTACCTTTTATTCCTGAGTATGAAGGGGGAGTTCAAGTTTGCATTTTACCCCTTAGTGGGCGAACTTGATTTTTCATTAGCTGCTCTATTTAACTATTTCATCGTCTTTAGCTTAATGATTTTACCGAGTCTCATCGAAGTAAAGGAGAATTTACAATGGCGTTATTACGTATCGAAGATTTAACATTTACCTATCCCGAACAGCATGAACCTGTTTTGTCACATATTAATTTGAGCGTAAATCAAGGTGAATTTCTTGTTTTATTTGGTGAATCGGGTTCAGGTAAGACAAGTTTATTAAAAATGATTAAGCGCGAGTTAAGGCCACATGGTCAAGTTTCAGGTGAAATTTATTTTGAAGGTGAAAAGTTGAGTGATTTAACAGATAAAAAAGCAGCTAAAAAAATAGCTTACGTCATGCAAAATCCCGAAGCGCAAATCGTAACAGATAAGGTTTGGCATGAGCTTGCTTTTGGTTTAGAAAACCTAGGTGAAACACAAGATACAATTCGTCGTCGTGTTGGTGAAATTGCAAATTTCTTTGGTATTCATCACTTATTTGAGGCAAGTACAGCAAATTTATCAGGTGGACAAAAACAGTTAATTAACCTCGCCTCAATTATGGTGATGCAACCTGAATTATTAATTTTAGATGAGCCGACTTCACAGTTAGATCCAATTGCAGCAAGGCACTTTATTAACACACTCAAGATGTTAAATGAAGAGCTTGGCTTAACCATCATCATTGTCGAGCATCGGCTTGAAAACGTGCTTCCCTTAGCTGATCGAGTTATTTTACTTGAAAAAGGAAGACTAATCGTCGATTCAGCTCCAGATAAACTTGCAAATAAATTAACCAAAGAACATCCTTTAGTTCCCGCTTTACCGACAGCTACAAGTGTTTTTTTAACTTTAGGTTATGAAGGGAAAACGCCACTCTCAGTTAAGGAGGGGCGTGATTTTTTAACGGAAAATTATCAAAGTATGGTCTATTCACATACTTATGAAGCCTTAAATGAAGCTAAAGTGATTGAATTAAAAGATGTTTACTTTAGATATGAGAAGAAGTCAGAAGATATTCTTGAGGGAGTAAATTTTAGTGTTCATGAAAATGAAGTTCTTTGCATTCTAGGAGGGAATGGGTCTGGCAAGACGACTTTACTGAATGTCTTATCTAATCAAGCCAAACCTTATCGCGGAAAGGTCTTAATTAGGGGAAAGAAAATTAATAAGTATAAAGCTAATGAATTGTTCAAACATAATCTAGCAGTTTTACCACAAGATCCACAGACTGTCTTTATTCAAAAAACCTTGCGTGAAGATTATGAAGAAATGGCTAAAGTTTTAGCTTATTCGGAAGAAAAAATGCAGTCAAAAATTAACTACCTAGCAAAAATTTTAAAGCTTGAAGATTTATTAGAACAACATCCTTACGACTTGAGTGGGGGTGAGCAACAAAAAGCAGCCTTAGCTAAGGTTCTACTACTTGAACCAAAGATTTTACTTTTGGATGAACCAACAAAAGGCATTGACGCTTTTGCTAAAGAAAGTTTACTTCAAATTATTCAAGATTTAAAAGCACAGGGTTTAACACTTATTATTGTGACACATGATGTTGAATTTGCTGCGCGTACGTCTGATCGGGTTGGCTTATTCTTTAATAAATCCTTGCTCTCACTCACACGGCCTCATCTGTTTTTCAGTGAGAATAATTTTTATACGACCCAAGCAAGTCGCATGTCACGTCATTTATTTAAGCAGGCGATTACGCGTGAACAAATTATCTCCTTATGTGAGGCCGAAAAATGAAGGGAAAACTTAGTTATTTAATTTTACTTTTGTTTGTTCCTTTAACAGTCTATTTAGGTGTAACGCTTTTTGCTGACCGGAGTTATGTATTTATCTCCTTTATTCTGGTGATTCTTTCTTTGATTCCTTTTTTCATCTCCTTTGAAAGGAAGGAGTCAAGTACACGTTACATTGTTGTGATTGCTGTTCTTGTTGCTTTATCAGTTGTTGGTCGTTTTTTATTTGCGGCCATTCCAGCCTTTAAACCTGTGACTGCTGTCGTTATTATTGCTGCAGTTTTTTTCGGGGCTGAGGCAGGTTTTTTAGTTGGGGCACTTTCAGCGATCATATCAAATATTTATTTTGGGCAAGGACCTTGGACTCCTTTTCAAATGATGTCTTGGGGAATGATTGGTTTTATAGCGGGATTACCCTGGATGCGGGCTCAACTTAAAGATAATAAAATTATGCTCGTTTTATATGGTGTGTTTGCTGGGATTATTTATTCTTTAATGATGGATGTATGGACTGTTATTTCTTTAGATGGTGTATTTAATTTGAAGCGTTATTTAGCGGCAATCTCACTTGCTACACCTTTTATGATTACATATGCTATTTCTAATGTGATTTTTTTATTACTTTTAATGAAACCAATCGGTGAAAAACTAGAACGAATAAAAACAAAATACGGATTGTAAATGGAGGTAAAGCGGATGCAAGCTAAAAAAGAACAAGTTATTAATGAGGTAAAGAAGGTAATAATTGGTAAAGATGAAGTGATTGAACGTATATTTATGACGATTTTAGCAGGTGGACATATCTTGCTTGAGGATATTCCAGGAGTGGGTAAAACAACGATTGCTTTAGCATTCAGTAAGGTATTAGGTCTTGACTTTAATCGAATTCAGTTTACACCAGATGTGGTTGCATCAGATGTTTCAGGCTTTACGATGTATGATAAAGACAAGGGTGAATTTGTCTTTAAAGAAGGGGCAGTGATGACAAACCTTCTTCTAGCAGATGAAATTAACCGAACAACAAGCCGAACACAGGCAGCTTTACTTGAAATTATGGAAGAGAAAAATGTCACTGTAGATGGACAAACTTATCCCTTACCTACACCATTTAATGTGATTGCAACACAGAACCCAATTGGTTCATATGGTACACAAGTTCTACCCCAATCTCAATTGGATCGGTTTATGATTAAAACAAGTATTGGTTATCCTGACTTCGACTCACAAGTCGAGATTTTAAGAGAACGTCAAACAAGTCAACCACTTGATGAGGTTTCGAGTGTCATGACACGTGAAGAGCTTATTAAAATGCAAGAAGAAGTCCAAGCCATTCATGTTTCGGATGAAATTTTAAAGTATATCACAGAATTAACGATGGCTACACGGATCCATCCTTTGATTGTTCAAGGTGTCAGTCCAAGAGGAGCACTTGCCTTAAGTCGAATTGCAAAGGCACATGCCTACTTAGCTAATCGATCTTACGTCATTTCTGAAGATGTGATTGAACTCTATGTTGAAGCATGTAATCATCGTATAGTGCTCGATCAAAAGTCAAAAGTAACCTACGACAGTTCTCATGAGTTACTTGAAGAGATTATGAAAGAAATCAAAGTGCCTGAAATTAAAGATGTCTCAGTTAAGTAAGGAGTGTGTTTATGTTAAGTTCTAGAATAATCTCAAGCTTTTGGCTTGTTTTTGTGTTTATTTATTTTATCTTTACTGACCATCTACTCGGTTTGATACTGATACTGTTTACCCTTGTCTTAGGCTTAGTTTTATTTTTAAATTTACGTTTTTTATCCAATAAATTAAGTTTTGACTTAAGTTCAGAAGGAACCGTACATAAAGGTGAAGCAGGCGGAATCTTAGTTAAAGTAAGAAATGAGAGTTGGTTTCCTGTTGCGCGTGTCCAGCTTCATTTCGTTTTTAAAAACAGTTTAACTGAAACAAAAGAGGAGTTGAAGAGTGCTCTTCAGATCTCAAGTAAGTCAAAAGAAACACTGAAGCTTGATTTACTAAGCGAATATGCTGGGGCGGTTGAAGTTAAACTTAAAGAGGTGAAGTATTTTGACTTTTTAGGTATTTTCATGCGTCAAGTAAAAGAGTTAGAAGAAAAGTCAAAGCTTTATATTTTACCAGAGCAATTCCCTGTTTCAATTGATTTAGCCGAGTCGCGTGTTGGTTTTTCAGATAATCATCAGCATGAAGCCAATCGTAAAGGAAGAGACGGGCTTGAAATCTTTGGAATTAAAGAATATACGGTAGACGATAGTTTGAAAAATATTCATTGGAAATTAACGAGTAAATTTGATGAGTTAATCGTTAAAGAGTTAAGTGAAGCGGTAAACTATACATTTTTAATTATTCTTGATCTCACGAGCCAAGAAAAAAAACAAGACCCTGCAGCTATTGATGCTTTAGTCGATAGTTTTGTATCTATCTCAAAGGGTTTACTTGATATTGATTATGCGCATTCTATTGCTTGGCTTGATCAAGAAACAGATTACCTTCATATTGAAGAAGTGTTTTCAGAAGAACACCTCACCTCATTATTACGTCAAATTTTATCAGTTAGACCAGTTCAAGCAGAACAAAGTGTGCTTGAGCGATTTATCTATGTGAATGAATCTTATTCACATATTATTCAACTGGTTACTGATAGGCAAGAGGATCTAATGACAGAGCTAGATCAAGCAGAGTTAAAAACAATTATTCAAACAAAAGAAAGAAAAGATGATCGAATCAATGTTCACTATGTGAGACCTGAAAGAAAAGCTGAGTCATTAAGTCATCTTATTTTATAAGCTAGGAGAATGAGACACAATGGAGATTAGAATAAAACATCAAGCAACTTCAGAAAAGCATCAAAAAGGTGCTTATTGGTTGAATAAATTATTAGTCCTACTTATTTATTTAACAATTGCGCTGACAAGTCTTGAATTAGTGGCCACAAGACAGCCTAGCTATTTTGTTATGCTTGGTGTAGCTTTACTTTATCTCATCATTAAAAAAAGTGAAAAAGTCATCTATACACTGGTTGGACTGGGTGTTTTATCTCTATTTATATTCAATCAAGCAATCGTGACAGGTTTTTTTATATTTATGAATAAACTAGCTGAGCTGATCGGAATGAAAAGTAATCTTTTTTTACCGGTCTATGAAGTCACAGAGACTTCCGAGACCCTAGGAGTTGTCTTGTTTTCAAGTCTGATTTTCAGCTTACTTATCGCCTTAATTGATTATTTAATCGATCGTTTTAAGTCCTATTATTTAATCGGCTTACTTGTTTTATTAATTATTCTTCAATCTATTTATAGTGAGTCAATGTGGGTTTTATTTCCGCTTATTTTAGCCTTTTTTGTTTTACTTACTTATCAAGTTCAAACAAAAGAAAGTCGGGGGAAAATCCCCTTTATTGTCGCTTTAATCTTGAGATTAATTAGCTTAACGGTTATTGGTGTCAGTAGTTTAGTATTTAATCCTAAAACATATGATAAACCTACTTTTGCAATGAAAATAGAGCGATTTCTGACCTATCAAGCCAACCACCTTCGTTATGAGAAATCAAAGGCAAATGGGATTACACATGATTTTACTCAGTTAGATGGTTTGAATTTAACAAATGAAGAAGATCTAGAAGTCATCATGAAAACGCCTGAGTCTTATTACTTAAGAGGGTTT
>JASLIE010000068.1 GCA_030152985.1 Bacillaceae bacterium | reverse complement strand
GAGTAGGTCGCCGCCAGTCATTAATAAAGGTTACTTCGAATTAAATTTCGGGGTAGCCTTTATTTTTCGTTTTTTTAAAACATTTGGTTCTCGGCTTAAGTTCATGTATAATAAAAGTTAGTCAAAGATGGTCAAATGGTGAGTCAGGAGGAATAGAATGAGTATTTCAGATATTATTGAAAAATATATTAAAGAAATATTACAAGAACAGGAACAAAGGACGGTAGAAATAAAAAGAAATGAGATGGCAGATCATTTTGAATGTGTTCCTTCTCAAATAAACTATGTTATAAATACACGATTTACTTCTGAAAAAGGTTATTTAATTGAGAGTAAACGTGGTGGTGGTGGGTATATAAGGATAACACGAGTTGAACATCAAAAAGATGCTCATCTTTTAGATGAAATTATTGAGATGACTCGTATGGGTGTGAGTCAACAAGCTGCCGAGCATATTTTAGAGCGCTTGTTGATAGAAGAGGTTATCACAGAACGTGAAGAAAGACTAATTATGAGTGCGATTGATCGGGAAACATTAAATCTTCAGTTACCCGAGCGTGATCAATTACGTGGTCGTATATTAACCCGTATTTTAACAACACTTAAATATATTAAGTAAGGTGGCTTAAGCTTAAATGGAATGTTCTCAGTGTAAAAACAGGCCCGCAACGATGGAAATTACTCAACAAGTAAATGGAAACGAAGTGAAGGTTCATTTATGTACTGAATGTGCACATAAAAATGAATCTGCATTATCACTAGATACATTTTCTCTAGAAGACTTATTAACGAGTTTATTTAATATTGATGCACATGAACTGAAAATGGCTGGAATGAAGCAAGAAGCTATTCAAGATTTAAAATGTGAACGTTGTAAAATGACATTTAATCATTTCAGAAAAACTGGAAAGTTTGGTTGTTCAGATTGTTATGAAGCGTTTGATAGTCGTTTAGATGCGACTTTAAAAAGAGTTCATAGTGGTCACGTCACGCATCAAGGTAGATCACCTAATCGCAAGCTAACAGAAGTAGATCATGTTGAGCGGATTCAAGAATTAAAGGCCTATTTAAATGAACTTATCAAAGAAGAAGCTTTTGAGGAAGCTGCTGTCGTACGCGATGAAATAAAGAAATTAAATCAAACTCTAAAAGATAAAGCAGGTGAGTGAAGATGGGGCTTGATCAGTTTATTGAAAAGTCAATTAGTCCTTGGATGAAAACATCGGGACCTTATAGTGATATTGTTTTAAGTACACGTATCCGCTTAGCGCGTAATTTAGAAGATGAATTATTTCCTACAATTGCAGATTCTAAAAGACTGGCTGAGCTCAGTGAAAAGTATCAAGAAGCCCTTGAAGGTGAATCGATAAATGGCTACGAAAAATTACGCTATATTGGAATGAAGTCACTCTCTAATATTGAAAAATCAATCTTGGTTGAAAAGTTTTTAATTAGTCCTTATTTAGCTAAACGTGATCATTCAGGTGTTTTAATTTCTGAAAATGAAGCCTTATCTATTATGTTAAATGAAGAAGATCACTTTAGAATTCAAGGTTATGCAGCAGGATTTCAAGTGCAAGCCACCTTAGATCAAGTCTTAGAAGTTGACGATTGGCTAGGCTCATTTGCAAACTTTGCCTTTAATGAAAAGCGGGGTTATTTAACAAGTTGTCCGACAAATACAGGCACAGGACTGAGGGCATCTGTTATGCTCCATTTACCTGTTTTGCATATGACACAAAAATTAAAAAAGACATTTCCTCTGATGAGTCAACTCGGCTTTACAGTGAGAGGGATTTATGGGGAAGGAACTGATGCTTTAGGCAGTGTGTTTCAAGTGTCAAATCAGCTTACTCTAGGTAAGTCTGAAGAAGCAATAGTAAAAGAATTATCGATTATTATTATGCAGTTAATTGAACAAGAACGCGAAGCAAGAAAAACAATTAAAAACAATTCACTCATTCAACTTGAAGATCGTGTTTATCGGTCATATGGTATTTTAAAGTCAAGTCGAATTATTGAATCTGTTGAAGCATCTGCAAGACTCTCAGACTTACGATTAGGAATTGATATGGGGATTATTCAGGATGTAAATGAAGAGACGATGAGTGAATTAATCTTTATGACTCAGCCAGGTTTCTTACAGTATTATGCTAAAGAACATCTTACAGCTAAAAAACGTGATATTTTACGTGCTCAGTTAATCAGAGAACATTTAAATATAAAAGAATAGGGGTTGTTTATATGTACGGTCGTTTTACAGAACGAGCTCAGAAAGTCTTAAAGCTCTCACAAGATGAAGCAGTTAGATTGAAGCATATCAATGTTGGTACAGAACATATTTTACTAGGTTTAATCAGTGAAGATGAAGGAATTGCCTCAAAAGCCTTGAAATCTCTCGGCCTAGATACAACAATGATTCGTGTTGAGGTTGAGAAATTAATTGGTGAAGGAAGTGAACCGGTTAAGTCTGTTTATTATACACCACGTGCTAAACGAGTGATTGAGTTGTCGCAGGATGAGGCTCGTAAATTAAAACATGGTTATATTGGGACAGAACATTTACTCCTTGGCTTAATTCGTGAAGGAGAAGGTGTTGCAGCACGTGTCTTATCTAACTTAGACGTCAGTTTAAATAAAGCAAGGCAGCATGTCTTACAACTTTTAGGTGCAGAAGATCCAGAAGCAACGAGAAAAGGTCGGGGTGGTGAAGGACAGGAAGAAGGTGGGACACCAACACTTGATTCACTTGCAAGGGATCTTACAGAAAGTGTTCGTGAAGGAAAGATTGACCCGGTCATTGGACGTGAAAAAGAAATCGAACAAATCATTCAAACATTAAGTAGACGGACGAAGAACAATCCTGTGTTAATTGGTGAACCAGGAGTCGGAAAGACAGCTGTTGCTGAAGGCTTAGCTCATCAAATTGTAGCAAGTGAAGTACCGGAACTTTTATTAAATAAACGAGTCATGACACTTGATATGGGAACAGTTGTAGCAGGTACAAAATATCGCGGTGAATTTGAGGACCGTTTGAAAAAAGTAATGGATGAAATAAGACAGGCGGGCAATGTTATTTTATTTATTGATGAATTACACACCTTGATCGGTGCAGGAGGTGCTGAGGGGGCAATTGATGCTTCTAATATCTTAAAGCCAGCACTCTCACGTGGAG
>JASLIE010000026.1 GCA_030152985.1 Bacillaceae bacterium | reverse complement strand
TTGCTTTTTCAATCTCGTTAATTGCTGTTTTATCGAATGGTGTAATGACTAACATACGTGCTTCAGGTGCACCAACTTGAGCTAATTGATTAAGTGGTGTAGCTGCACCATAATAATCTACATAAACATTGTCTAGTAAACTCGGATTTGCTCTTCCAGCACGTACAGTAGATAAGTTTTTTGAAAATGCATCAACTGCATCTGTCATTTTTTCTTTTGCCTGAGTGATCACTTGTTTTGCCATCTTATTTCCCCCTTATTGTTGTACCTAAAACTTCACCTTCAACAACACGTTTAATGTTTCCTTCTTCTGTAATAGAAAAAACAATTAATGGAATATCATTATCCATACAAAGTGATGATGCTGTTGAATCCATTACTTCTAAACCTTTATTTAACATATCCATATAAGATAAATTATCATATTTTTTAGCATCTTTATTTATAAGTGGATCTGATGAATACACACCATCAACATTATTCTTAGCCATTAAGATAACTTCTGCTTCTATTTCGGCAGCTCGAAGTGCAGCTGTTGTATCAGTTGAAAAATAAGGATTACCGGTTCCCGCAGCAAAAATAACAACACGTTTTTTCTCTAAATGTCTTATTGCCTTACGTCTAATATAAGGCTCAGCGACTTGTCTCATCTCAATCGAAGTTTGAACGCGCGTTGGTATACCAATCATTTCTAAACTATCTTGCAAAGCAAGTGAGTTCATTACTGTTGCTAACATTCCCATATAATCAGCATTTGCACGATCCATTCCCATCTCACTACCAACTTTTCCGCGCCAAATATTTCCACCACCTACTACAATCGCTACCTCTACTCCAAGTTCAGCTACCTCTTTTACTTGTTCAGCGATTGACTGAATCACTTTTGGCTCGATACCAAAACCTTGTTCACCGCTCAATGCTTCTCCACTTAGTTTTAATACGATTCTTTCATAACGTGTCGTCATATTTACCTCCACAGAAATTTATTTTTATTATTTTAGAAATAGGGAACACATAGTGTCCCCTATTTAAATTGATTTATTTTTTCATCTGACTCATTACTTCTTCTGCGAAGTTTTCTTCCCGTTTCTCCATACCTTCTCCAACTTCGTAACGAACAAATTCTTTAACTGTTGCTCCAGCATTTTCAACAACTTTTTTAACCTTCATATCTGGATCTTTTACAAATTCTTGCTCTAATAAACAGATTCCCTCAAAGAACTTACCTAAACGACCTTCAACCATTTTTTCAACAATGTTCTCTGGCTTACCTTCGTTAAGAGCTTGTGTTTTAAGGACCTCACGCTCACGGTTAATTTCATCTTCTGCAACATCTTCACGTGAAACGTATGTCGGATTAACAGCTGCAATATGCATTGCAAGATCACGTGCAACATCTTCCTTATCAGTATCGTTCAATACAACAAGTGCACCGATACGTCCATCCATATGTGTATATGTTCCAAATTCGCCATTATCTTCTTTCGTTAAAATTGCAAAGCGACGAAATGAAATTTTCTCACCAATTGTAGCAACAATTGAATCAATATGTTCTTGAACCGTCTGATCTTTTCCAGCCATTTCCTGAGCTAAGGCTGTCTCTAAATCAGCAGGGGTCTCAGCAAGTACATGATTTCCTAAGTCAACAAGTAGTTCTTGGAATGTTTCATTCTTTGTAACAAAGTCTGTTTCACAGTTAACCTCAAGCAAGACTGCCTTATTTCCGTCTACCTTTACATGAGTTGATCCTTCTGCAGCAATACGTCCTGCTTTTTTGGCTGCTTGAGCTGATCCTGTTTCACGTAAGTAATCAATTGCTTCTTCCATATTTCCATTTGTTTCTTGTAACGCTTTTTTACAATCCATCATACCTGCGCCTGTTTTTTCACGTAATTCTTTAACCATTTTAGCCGTAATTGCCATAATTAAGTCCTCCTATAAATTATATGTTTTCTGAAAAAAGGTGATAAAAGGTTTCCCCTTATCACCCTTATTAAATTTAATTAGTTTCTTCTGTTTTTTCTTCTTCTGTTTCAACTACTGCTTCTGAAGCTTCAACGACTTCTTCTTCGCCTTGACGTCCTTCAATAATTGCATCTGCCATTTTTGAAGTTAGTAACTTAACAGCACGGATTGCATCATCGTTTGCTGGAATAACGTAGTCAATTTCATCTGGATCACAATTTGTATCTACAATTCCTACAATTGGAATATTTAGTTTGATTGCCTCAGCAATTGCGATTCTTTCCTTGCGTGGGTCAATAACAAACATAGCATCTGGTAAGCGTTTCATTTCTTTAATTCCACCTAGGAATTTAACTAAGCGCGCTTTTTCTTTTAATAATTCAACAGTTTCTTTCTTAGGTAAAACTTCGAAAGTACCGTCTTCTTCCATACGCTCAATTTCTTTTAAACGATTAATACGTTTACGAATTGTCTTAAAGTTTGTTAATGTTCCACCTAACCAACGCTGATTCACATAGAACATACCTGAACGTGTTGCTTCTTCACGTACTGATTCTTGTGCTTGTTTTTTAGTTCCTACGAATAACATTGTTCCGCCGTTTGCAGAAAGGTCTCTTACAAAATCATAGGCCTCATTAATTTTCTTAACTGTTTTTTGTAAATCAATAATGTAGATCCCATTTCTTTCTGTAAAAATATACTTCTTCATTTTCGGGTTCCAACGTCTTGTTTGGTGACCGAAATGAACACCTGCTTCTAATAATTGTTTCATTGAAATAACTGACATTTTATTTCCTCCTTGGTTTTACCTCCATTTAGGTCGTCTTTGTCTGTGACTTAATTAGCACCCACAAATCAAATCACTAAATGTGTGTATTTTGTTTTATTCCATCAATCAATTTAACACATATAGATGTCTTTATCAAGCATTATACATTTTCATCTTTAATGATTCATTTTTTCTAGTTCTAAAAGAAACTTCTCATTTAAAACTTTTATATATGTTCCTTTCATACCTAAGGAACGCGACTCGATCACCCCTGCACTTTCTAACTTTCTAAGCGCATTAACAATAACTGAGCGTGTAATACCCACTCGGTCAGCCACCTTACTAGCAACAAGTAACCCTTCAGTTCCATCTAATTCATCAAAAATATGTTCAATTGCTTCTAACTCACTAAATGAAAGAGAGTTAATTGCCATTTGAACAACTGCCTTACTCCTTGCTTCAAGCTCATTTTCTTCTGCAATTCCTTGGAGTATTTCCATTCCAACAACCGTTGCTCCGTATTCCGCTAAAACGAGATCATCATCTTTAAACTCACCTGATAAACGACTTACTATCAGTGTACCTAGACGATCACCACCACCAATAATTGGAACAATTGTGGTTAAGCCATCTTTGAATAAATCTTTATTCTCGACTGGAAATACCGTATGTTCTGACTCAATATCAATATTTTCTGTTGTGAAGGTAATGTTAAATAAACCTTCAGTATATTCTTTTGGAAATCTTCTTTCTTCTAACATTTTTTTCATTCGTTCATTTTCAATCTCTTCGTTAATTGCGACTCCTAATAACTTTCCTTTACGACTTAGAATAAATACATTTCCATTCAAGACCTCAGTCAGCGTCTTAGCCATATCATTAAAATCGACTGCCTTTCCAGCTGTCTTTTGTAGCATTGCATTTATTCTGCGTGTTCTATTAAGTAATGTCATGTTAATACTTCCTCTCGAAATCTAATTATAAAATAAATTCACTTAAGTCTTTATTAATCGAAATTTCTTTTAATTTCTCATCGACATAAGCTTCTGTTATCTCTACTTTACCTAAAGTTATTTCAGGTGCTTCAAATGATAAGTCTTCTAATAACTTTTCTAAGATTGTGTGCAGCCTTCTTGCACCTATATTATCGGTTTCCCGATTAACCTCATAGGCTATTTCTGCAATACGTTTAATTGCCTCGTTTGTAAAATCAACTTTAACACCTTCTGTTTCTAATAAAGCTTTATATTGCTTTAACAAAGCATTCGAAGGCTCATTTAAAATCCGTTCAAAATCACTTGTCGTTAATTTATCTAACTCGACACGGACAGGAAAACGACCTTGTAACTCTGGAATTAATTCAGATGGTTTTGCCATATGAAATGCTCCAGCAGCAATAAATAAAATATGATCAGTTTTTACAGCACCATATTTAGTGTTAATTGTAGACCCCTCTACAATTGGTAAGATATCACGTTGCACACCTTCACGTGAAACATTTGGTCCTTGATCCTGACCGACTACCTTATCAATTTCATCAATAAAAACAATTCCTGACTCTTCTGTTCGCTTAATCGCTTCAGCTTGTGCATCGTCCATATCAACAAGTTTTTTCGCTTCTTCATGAGTTAAAATTTCTCTTGCTTCTTTTACTTTCACTTTTCTTTTTTTAGTCTTTTTGGGCATAAGCGATCCTAATGTATCTTGCATATTCATACCCATTTGTTCCATACCCGATCCTTGTAACATATCAAACATTGAAACAGGCTGCTCTTCAATTTCAATTATAATCTCTTCTTCCTCAAGCTTGCCTGCAGACAATTGTTCTTGAATGTGAGCTCGACTTTGTGCTATTTCTTCTTCTTCTGTTGGATCCTTAGTCTCTTCTTCTTGATTAAACAACATTTCAAGTGGATTCTTGACCGTTGTTTTTCTTTTTTTATTCGGAACTAGTAACTCAACAATCCGTTTATTGGCATTCTTTCGAGCGTCTTCTTTTACAACTTCCATTTTTTCTTCTTCAACCATTCGAAGTGACGCATCAACTAAGTCACGAATCATCGACTCTACATCACGACCGACATAACCGACTTCTGTAAATTTTGTTGCCTCTACTTTTATAAAAGGAGCTTTAACTAATGTTGCAAGTCGCCTTGCTATTTCTGTTTTACCCACTCCTGTTGGACCAATCATTAGTATGTTTTTAGGGACAACCTCATCTCTTAAACTATCTTCAAGTTGCATACGACGATAGCGATTACGTAGTGCTACAGCGACCGAGCGCTTTGCCTTTGCTTGTCCAATGATATATTGATCGAGTTTTTCAACAATTTCTTTAGGCGTATATTCTTTTGGCATTGAAAACCCTCCACTTTTATTTAATAACCTCTGTTGTAATATGGTCGTTTGTAAACACGCAAATATCACCCGCTATTTTTAAAGCTGCTTTAGATATTTCTTCAGCTGAAAGATGTGGGGCATATTCTTTTAAGGCTCTTCCCGCACTCAGTGCATAATTTCCCCCTGAACCAATCGCTAGTATTCCATCATCAGGTTCAATAACTTCACCTGTTCCTGAAACGAGTAACATATCGGTTTTGTTCATAACAATTAACATCGCTTCAAGTTGACGAAGCATTTTATCACTTCGCCACTCTTTT
>JASLIE010000266.1 GCA_030152985.1 Bacillaceae bacterium | reverse complement strand
TCAGAGGTTGTTACACCTGTTATTTCACTTGGATACTGCATAGCTAAAAACAGACCTGCACGTGCACGTTCATCAACTTCCATCTCTAAGACGTCTTCACCATTTAAGTGGATACTGCCTTGCGTTACTTCAAACTTAGGATGTCCCATGATTGCAGATGCAAGCGTCGATTTACCTGTTCCGTTAGGTCCCATAACAGCATGAATTTCACCGCTTTTTATTGTTAAATTAACTCCTTTTAATATCTCATTTCCTTCGATTGTTACATGTAGATCTTTAATTTCTAAAGTTTTTTCTGACATAAGATATACCTCCAAAGACTTATTTTAAGTATTTTCATTTATTCTTACTCTATTCTCATTATAATCTTAATACATTTAACGAAGTTTATCAACCTATACGCAACTTAAAGAGCTTGATATAGTTGTAATTTAGACTTTTCTAACATTCCTATTAGAAAAGTAATTAACTTTGAAATTGACATTTGATTCTCATTTAGATTTCAAGCATTTCTCAATTAGACCCTTTATTTAAGCTCTTCTAACAACAAGGACTGGTAAGGAATTAATTCACTAATTATATTTGGTGTTGAATAAAATGTGTAAATTTTTCGCTTTACTTCACCCTCATCTTTAATCAACAAGGTCGGTACACTTTCAACTTTATGTGTCATCATATAATCAGTGTAGAGTGATGCATTCATTTCATAAAACACATCTTTTTTAAAAGTCGCTTCAATTTCTTCTAAGATTGCACGTGCTAGATGGCAAGTACCGCAAAATGGCGTGTGAATATAAAGTAAATATGCATCTTTTCTTAAAACAGCTTCCGTGACTTCAATCATATCATTCATCCCTTTATTCTAATAAATAAGCTAGATCAACTTCAAAATTATGTTTAATTAACTCCTTAGCAATCTCTTTTCGGGGCATTAGAGCAACTTCTTCATACAAGGTACTTGCACACAAGTCGTGTGCATGAGGTAATTCACGCTTAAGTTCCCGCCTTAATTCTTGACCTGACTTGTCTGCATCAACGAATAAATAAACATCCTTCTCGTCTAAATGATGTGTTTCAAGTAAATAATCAAAACGTTTAATTGAAAATGTCCCGTTTGTTAAAATAATTTCAACGACTTCTTTCAAAACAGGCTCAACTTGTTTTTTGTCTGACAAACCTTCACAAATAATAATTTTATCCATCTTGTATCTCCTTTGATAGATTAAAATAATGAAAGGCTAGCGACACTCGCAAGCCCTTTGTTTAATTATGAACATATTTTTTATAAGCTTCATCAGACAGTAATTCATCAAGCTGGTCTTCATCACTTGCTTCAATTACAAGCATCCAAGCTTTTTCATAAGGTGATTCATTGATTAACTCTGGCTTCTCAATCAATAATTCGTTGATTTCAACGACAGTTCCACTTACCGGAGCATAAAGTTCAGAAACTGTTTTGACTGATTCGACACTACCTAACGGCTCGCCTACTTCAATCTTTGTTCCTAACTCAGGTAATTCGACAAAGACAATATCACCAAGCTCATCTTGATGAAAATCAGTCATACCAATTCTTAAGTCACTGCCTTCACTTCTAACCCATTGGTGATCTTTAGAGTAGGTTAATTCACTTAAAATCTTCATTTTACTGCCTCCACTTTTCATATTCTGCTTCTTTAAAACCAACCGTAATACGTTTACCATCTGTTAAAACAGGACGCTTAATTAACATTCCATTACCTGAAAGTAACTCTGCCATCTCTTCTTCTGTTGCCGTTGGAATGACTTCTTTTAAATTATTTTCACGGTAAACCTTACCACTTGTATTAAAAAACTTACGTGCTTCAAAATCGGCTATTTCCATCCACTTTTGAATCACTTCTTTTGTTGGTGTTTCTTCAACAAGATGAACAGCAGTGAATTCAATCTCATTTTCCTCTAACCATTTTTTGGCCTTACGGCATGTACTACAGTTTGGATACCAATAAAATGTATTTGCCATCTCACTCACAACTCCTTCTTCTTACGCTAAATTAATTATAACAAACTAATCATCTGATGAGAACAAAAAAAGCATCTGAGACGTAAGAAGTTGGGGAGCTTCTTACGCTCACATGCTCTAATGGGGTGATTCATTTTATAGAGTGTATGCTTCGTTTTCGATAATACGCGCAGCGATTTCACGTTTTTTACCAATGACATTAATTGGTGTATGACGTGTTAACTTACGTAATGATGATAACATCATTCTTAAGTTATCGCCTTCTTCAACTGCAATTAAGATTTCTTTTGCGTCTGCTTCGATGCGGTTAAATGCCTCTTGTGTATAAACTTGTGCATAAAGCAATTTCAAGTTAGCTTTATCTACACCGTCACGTTCAATTGCTTTTTCTGTACGTAGAATAGCCGCTTCCATGTTAAAGATTTCTGCAGCCATATCTGCTAGGTTAACAAGAATTTCTTGTTCGTTCTCAAGTTTTTGCATATACTTCTGAGCCGCTAAACCTGCACCTAAAAGAACAATTTTCTTAGCATTTTTCAGTAAATACTTCTCCTGTTCAAGTGGTTCGTTACCAACTTCTTCTGGCATCATCATCATGAGCTCTTCTTGTAAGCCTTGTGCTTGTTCAAGGAGTGGTAATTCACCTTTCATCGCTTTTTTAAGAAGTGTTCCTGGTACGATTAAACGGTTAATCTCGTTTGTACCTTCAAAAATACGGTTAATTCGTGAATCACGGTACATGCGCTCAACTTCATATTCTGCCATGAATCCGTATCCACCATGCATTTGAACTGCTTCATCAACAACAAAATCTAGCATTTCTGTTGCTGTGTATTTGTTCATTGAACATTCGATTTGATACTCAGCGATTGCTTCTGCAACCTTACGTCCATCTTTAACTTCATCGTCTGTTAAGTTACCCATTCTTTGTTCGAATAGACCAACCGTACGATAAACAGCACTTTCATTTGCGTAAATTCCTGCAGCCATTGTTGCAAGTTTTTCTTGTGTTAATGTAAAGTCTGCAATTCGTGTTTCGAACTGTTTACGCTCTGTTACATATTCGCTTGCTAATTGTAGACCGCGTTTAGCAGCACCAACACTACCAATTGCTAACTTATAGCGACCGACGTTTAAAATATTAAAGGCGATGATATGTCCGCGTCCTTTTTCACCAAGTAAATTCTCAACAGGTACTTCTGCATCCTCTAGGACAAGAGTACGTGTTGAAGAACTCTTAATTCCCATCTTCTTCTCTTCAGGACCTACCGAAACGCCTGGGAATTCACGC
>JASLIE010000200.1 GCA_030152985.1 Bacillaceae bacterium | reverse complement strand
GAGAAAGCCCACTACAAATAACTCTAAACAACGTAGACGAAAGCAAAATGGTGGAGTTAAAATCGATAATTTAATTAATAAAAACGGTCTTTTACAACTGACTTTAGAGATTACACCTAGAAAACAAGCAAAGAGCTTGGTTCTTGAGCCATATATTGAATCTGAAGGAAACAAGAAAATAAAAGGAAATTCTTGGGAAGAAGATATAGGAACTGCTTTTCCTATTCACATTAACTCCTTTTCGATTCCTAAGGAGCAACATTCTTTTGAAGTAACTAAAACAGATGAATTTAATCGTAATTTTCAAATTAGAGTTTTTCTAGATGATGAAGCTAAAAAATTTCATGCTTATTTGACATTAGAAATTCATGATCAATTTATTCAACCGTCACTTGAGCATCGATTCGAGGTGAAATAATTGAAATCAAATTTACTTCACAACCAACTAACAGATAACTTATTAAACAGGATTGGAGTAACTAAACAACCACCTCTTGCACAATACACTGTAGACGGAAATAACTTTAATTTAGAACTCGAACCATTTGATGATAGCTCGATGAGTTACAAACCTGATGATCAAAGACTCATTTGGGACCCTAATAAACATAACTTTACCATCTCTAGAGAATTAGAAATAGCACACTCTTATCTTTTATTTGAATCAGGTAACTTAATGGACTCAAATAAAGAGATTGGTGTTGCTTTACGTTACTATTCCAAGCAAGCCCATGTCACCAACACTCGCTTTGTTGATTTGTTCACAGCAACAAATCAACCCACACTTATAAAATATACAGAAACAATTGAGCCTGGTATATTAAGAGGCAGTGTTAAATTTGAATTATTTCTTTATGATTTAGATACAGGATTAAATTTAGGTACTATTGATCTTTTCGAAGTTCGGATCGATGGGGACGCCTCGATTTTTCCAATTGAAGAAGTCCATCAGAAAGGGGAGCCTTTATGGTGGATTAGGGCGAACTATTCTGACCCCTTAATAGATGAGCTTGAATATAGTAATATCACAATAGTTATAAATAAAGGGCATCGTGATGCTCAAGGACTTGAAGTGACAGAAGGGGTTCAATCATCCCCCTTATTAGTCGAAGTCCTCTCATCCGCACTTACTTTAATCATTTTAGAAGTTAAAGAGAGCTCAGAGTGGGAAAATATATTGAATGGTGAATCACAAGAAGACAGTATTGGAGCAGCTATTCATTACTTTATCAATACTTTTGAGTGGGATATTTCTTCAATTCCGGCACTATCAAAATCAATAAAAAGCTTTTTTAATAAAAATAAGATTTAAGGAGGCATCTGATTATGAAGTGGGAAAAACTCTCTAAAACAAAAGCTGCAGAACACTTTAAACATTCGATTAACACTGACGAAACACTAGGTTTTACAGCTAATGAATCTTATCGCGAACTTGCAACTGATCTTAATACAGCATATTCACCTTTAAAGAACGAAACGAAAGAATATCGAAAAGATTTACTTTTCGGTCTAGAACTTTACGATATCCTTAATAACAAATACGGTTTAACACCTCGTGAAGCTAGTGATAATGAGATTTGGAACTATTTATCTATCAAGGTAGTTCCAAATATTGTTTCTGAGAGATGGGGATTAAATGAAGCACGTTTTTATAAAGAAAACCGACGAGTTTGGTTAAAAACCATTTGGTGGTATATTCATTTATCCTGGAATCAAGACAAAGAGACTACTTTAAAAACACTTGAAAAATTTACTACAGACACTATCGCCCAACTTGTTGAAAGACCTGGACCCTATGGATATAGACGAGAGTTCACAAGAGAACTTATGAAACAAATAGCACAGAAAAATGTTCAATCTAGACATAAGGACTTTTTTAGAAGAGCAATGAAATTGAACACAGCCCGTACAAAAGTTGTTGAACCTGCTTTGTACCCTGGAGGCATAGAATCATATGTAGAGGAGCTTATAAATTACTTTGACTATGAACATGCAATCCCTAAAAACACATAATTATAACCAGCCGCACGTCGTGGATTTATTTTCAGGATGTGGCGGTCTTGCTTACGGTTTTTTAATGGAAGGCTTTCAAGTAACTTCTGGATTAGAAATTGATTCAAACGCTTGTAAAACCGCTTCCTATAATTTACATTGGAAATTTGGTCGTGATAATGATCATAAAAATAAAGATATAAAAGACATTAAAGCGGAGCATTTAATTACAAACTCCAAGCAACCTATTATTACTATTGGTGGCCCTCCATGCCAAGCCTATTCAATTGCTGGAAGAGCTAAACTAAAGTCTTTAGGAAAAGATCGATTTGGCTTAAAAGATGAAAGAGCATTTTTGTACAAGGAGTTCTTAAGAGTTAGTTTTGAATTAGACTCTGATGCAATCGTAATGGAAAATGTACCTGAATCAGTTAATTTCTTAGGAATGAATATTCCTCAAATTGTTTCTGATGAGCTTGAAAAGAATGGTTATAACGCTGTTTGGACAATTCTTAATTCTGCTGACTTTGGAGTTCCTCAAACAAGAAGGCGTGTTTTTGTTTTGGCAGTTAAAAAAAAGTTTGGAGATAACATTCATTTACCGTCGCCTACTCATAGTCACTTATTTAATGAGACTGCTGAAGAGCAACTCTCAAGGTATCAAAAATTTAAAAAATACAAAAACTTTAAACTACCTTTAGTTGGCGATGAAATATTACCTCCTTGGAACACAGTCGGAGATGCTTTATCTGATTTACCTGCTTTGTTTCCAACAGCTGATACTACTTTTCCTAAAATTGAAATGGAAACAAAATTTCCATACCGTACACCACCTTTAAATTCTTATCAAAAGTTAATGCGTACGGACATCAATAACAAAGTGATGTATGAAGTTGATGCAAATTCATTCAGAAATACAAAAAGAGACTTTAAAATTTTTGAAAAAATGAATCCTGGAGATAATTACTTAAATGCACATAAAATAGCTGTTCAATTATTTAATGAAGCCTGTCTAAGTCAAGGTATTAATAAACTTGACCATCCCGAAGCTTTCGAGGCATTAAAAAAAGAGTATGTTCCACCTTATGACACAACGAAATTTCACACTAAATGGCGAAAGCTAGATCCCAGCATACCTTCCCATACATTGGTCGCTCATTTAGGAACAGACACCTATAGTCACCTAAACCCTTTTGAACCACGTGGAATATCAGTTCGTGAAGCAGCTAGATTACAGTCTTTTCCTGATGACTTTGTGTTCAACGTTGCCATGGGAAACGCATTTACACAAATAGGAAACGCCGTTCCACCTCTATTATCAAAAGCTGTAGCAAAAGCTATTGCTAAAAGTTTAATTATGGAAGGAGTTAAACAATGAATCTATTAAACGACATCAGAAATAGATTTTCTTGGTTTGAAACACGTACACATAACCTAGCTAGGGAATTAAAAACATTGCCCGAAGAGTACCCAGGCTGGGCTTTAAAATTACGTAACGAGTATGCTGTAGCTATAGAAATTGATCCAAAACATAAGGTGAATGAAAGCTTTTCACAAGTTAAGTTCTATACAGACACTCATACTATTGATGGAGAAATTTTTCATTTTTTAATTCTTTCTACCAACAAAAGTACTTTACTTAATGAATTTGCAGGTGTTTGTACCATGTTTTTAGAACCCGGTGAGAATGGAGCAAAACGAAAGGAAATAATTAAGGAGCCCATTAATTGGTGGACACAATGGAAGCATTTACTAGGCAATAGATCAATCGATAACTCTGTTCAAGGGATTGTAGGTGAACTCATCTTCTTCTACTATTTAAAGCAAAAATATTCTGATCAAATTTCTCTTAAAAATTGGTCTGGTCCTTTAGGAGGGTCTCAAGATTTTGAATTTAATGGACAAAAGTTTGAGGTTAAATCTTCACTTACAAGATACTCTGACTCAGTAACAATCTCTAGCCAATTTCAATTAAAGCATGATGATCGAACAAATTTAATTTTTGTACGCTTAGAAGAAATATTATCAAAAGAACAGAATAGGTATTATTTCAGTATCAATAGTTTAATTAATCAGTTAGTTAATTTAGGCGAACCTTTAGAAGATCTAAACAGTTATATAGAAAGACTTGGTGTTCAAAAGCACTCTCAGGATAGAGCAACTCAATTTGAATTATTAGAGATAAGAAACTATCCTATCAATAACGATTTTCCTGTCATTCATCCTGAGAACATCACAAATCCAAGTAATATCTTACAAGTAGCTTACACAATTAGTCTCTCAGGCCTTACTTTTGAGACTTTAAAACTTAAAAACCACTTTTAGCTATT
>JASLIE010000198.1 GCA_030152985.1 Bacillaceae bacterium | reverse complement strand
CCCATTTTTGAAGAAATAAAATTCCTCATCTTCGTCATGTTTTCACCTCATATTTTTCCCTTATAATTTAGCTTAAAGCAAGGGGCAATAATCAATTATACTACAATCAAATCTAATATACAATCTTATGTCAAAAATATAACCTAAAATTTGTATTCACCTTCATATTACCTTTTATTTAAATTTAAAACAATCTATTTTTAATCTAAGCTTTTTTTAGTGAGGGGAATTTGATAGAATAATTTAAACGAGGTGGTTCTGTGAAAAAGGGACGTAGTTTTTTACAAGGTTTACAATGGTTTTTCTTTATTTTTGCAAATATCGTTATTATTCCAATTACAATTGGTGAGGCATTTAAATTAGATGACTCAACAGTTATATTTATGATGCAAATGTCATTTATCGTAACGGGTCTTGTGAGTTTGTTGCAAGTTTACTTTGGTCACGGGCGGCCCTTACTCGAGGGGCAGTCGGGCTTGTGGTGGGGTGTTTTTTTAAGTCTTGTTGCAATCGCTTCCAGTCAAGGCTTATCACTTGTTACACTTGGGGGGAGCATTGCAGTAGGTGTGTTCATCTCAGGTGTAATCACGATTTTAATTGCCTTGTTCAAGTTAGGTCATTTATTTTCGCGTTTATTTACACCAGCCGTGATGGGTGTATTTATGATGTTACTTGGTGTCACACTGATTCAAATTTTTACAAAAGGGATGTTAGGACTTTCTTTTACTGATTCTACAAGTGAAATTGACCTTCCTATTTTACTCTTATCAATCTTCCTTGTCCTCATGGTGAGTGTGATCAATATTAAAGCAAAAGCCGCCTATAAAAGTTACGGTTTACTCGTAGGTATACTTATCGGTTGGTTAGTTTATGTCTTGTTTTTTGGTAGCCAGCCGATTGATTTTAAACAAGGCTTTAACTTTAAGCTTTTTCCTCTAGGTGAGCCGGTCTGGAATACGAGCATTGTTTTAATTACAGTGCTTGCAGGTTTGTTAAATATATCGAACACTTTTGGTGCACTTAAAGGATCAGAAAGCTTATTTCAAGTCGAGGTGACTGAAGCAGATTATAGGCGATCCCTCCTTGTGACAGGGAGTGGGACAATTCTTGCAAGTTTATTCGGCCTTGTTCCTTATGCGCCTTATGTTTCTTCAATTGGTTATTTAAAGCAAACAGAGGTATATGAACGTTTACCCTTTATAATAGGGAGTGGCTTATTTTTACTCATTGGACTGCTACCGTCTGCAGGTGCTTTTTTTGCAAGTTTACCGCTGAGTGTCGGGAGTGCTGTCTTATTTGTTGCTTATTTACAGCTCTTTGTTTCATCAATCGATTACTTTAAGCAAATAACAATCAATTCACTCACGGTTTACCGAGTAGCTATTCCTTTATTTACCGGGCTTGTCATTATGATTTTACCGCAGACAGCCTTTAATAGTTTACCTGTCTTTCTACAACCTTTTTTAAGCAATGGTTTACTAACAGGCATTATCTTAGCAATTATATTTGAATCCCTTCTTGATTGGGAAAAATTAAAAACGACATAAAAGTCGTTTTTTTTATTTGTTCTGAGTTAACTTAGCTTAAGATTAAATTGACTTCTAAACTGTATTAAGGGTATAATACAGTTTAGAAGTGTATTAGCTTCCTAATACAGATGAGAAATGGGGGTTGACTATGCCAGTCAAGTTTGACGAACGAATACCTGTCTATCTTCAAATTATTGATTATTTTAAAGCAAAAATCATCAGTAAAGAAATTCTTGCAGGTGAGGAACTTCCTTCACGAAGAGAAGTTGCTCAATACTTTAAGGTGAACCCAAATACAGTTCAAAAAGCATTTAAAGAAATGGAATCACTTGAGATTATTTATACAAATCGAAATGCTCCGAGCATTGTCACAGAAAATCAAGAAGTGTTAGAAGGCTTAAGAAATGATTATTTAGATCAGACACTTGATCAATTTATTCAAGCGGTTTATCCCTTAGAAATAGCCTTACCTAAGTTAAAGGAGAAAGTCGAAAAGCGTTATTTGAATTACGAAAAAGAAATGAAGGAGCGTGAGTGAGATGATAGAAGTGAAAAAAATTGCTAAGGATTTCGGAACGAAGAAGGTATTAAAAGAAATTAGCTTTACAGCTGAAAAAGGAAAAATCACCTGCTTAATTGGTTTAAATGGCGCAGGAAAAACAACAATCTTAAATGCGATTATGAATTTAACCCCCATTAAGAAGGGGGAAATTTTAATTGAAGGAAAGCCTTTAAGAACTGAAACATATAAAGAAATTATTTACATTCCAGACACAATTTCAATGGATAATTCATATACGATCAAGGAAGCTTTTGCGTTTATGGCAGACTTTTATCCAAATTGGAATGAAAAACGTGCTAGAGAGTTACTCGCCTTTTTTAAGCTTAATTTAACAGATAAATTAAATCAGTTATCAAAAGGAAATAAAGCAAAAGTAAATTTAATGTTAGGACTTGCAGTAGATGCAAAATATATTTTAATGGATGAGCCTTTCTCTGGGATTGATATTTTTAGCCGGGAACAAATTGCTGAAGTTTTTGTCAGTCATTTAATTGAAAATCGTGGTGTGATTATTACGACACATGAAATTCAAGACATTGAGCATTTAGTTGATGAGGTTGTTTTATTAGAAGATGGTTATGTTCACATGCAATTTGATGTTGAAAAGAAACGGGAAGCAGGGCAATCGATTACGGATGTCATGAGGGAGGTTTATCAGCGATGAGTTCGTTTATTAAATTAGTTAATTATGAAGTCAGTCGCTTTTGGAAAGTGTTTCTTTCTTTAGTGGCTATTATCTTTATTTTTCAGCTTGCTTTTGTATCTTTTAAATCGGTGGTTCAAGTTGCAGTGTACGAAGAAGGGCTTAAGCTGATGACAAAGCAAGAAGTCATTGAAAATTATGGTCGCCTAGAACTCTCCTCTATCTATAATTCTATGGGCATGTTTTTAACAATTGCCCTCGGTGTGATTAGTTTACTTATCTACAGCTTATTCATTTGGTACCGCGACTGGTTTAATAAACAGCCACTGGTCTTTAGGCTCTACACGTTACCAGTAGAGCGGATGTCAATCTATTACTCAAAATTAGTAAGCTTACTCTTATTTGTTTTTGCTTTGCTGGGTATTCAATTAATCTTACTTAAAATCAACCAGTTAATCGTAAAAGTACTTGTGCCAATCGATTTTAGGTATGATGAATCAGTCTATGAAACCATTCGAAACACAGATTATTTAAATACATTATTACCTGATTCGGTAACTGGTTTTTTAATGACTTACTTACTTGGTAGCTTACTCTTGATTGTCATATTTACAAATGTGCTATTTGAACGAAGCTATAAGTGGCTTGGCATTCTTATGGCTACGGTTTATTCTGTTCTTGCACTAGGTCTTTACTTTTCACCCTACATTTTAAATGAAGTGTATTTTAATAATTATTTATATGAAAGTGAAGTGTTTTATATTCAAAGCGCACTTGTTTTAGCTTTAATGCTTGCATCACTTTTAATTGGTCGTTACCTAATGACTAAGAAAGTAACTGTTTAAGGGAGGTTAATAAAATGAAAAATTACCGATTAGTTATCTTAGTCCTGCTTATGTTGTTTATTCCATATTATTTGATTTCGGCAAAACCAAATAGCCAAATCGTTTTAGAAAAAACAACAGAAAAAGGTGACGCATCTGTTGTCAAAGACATCGGCATTTATTTTAACATAGAAAATTATACGACAAAAAGCGAAAACTTTGTCTTTAAAAATGAGGAAGTAGTCGAAGCAGAAAACAACTTAAGTTTTTCCGAAGGTTTAGATGGAGATGATGCACTTGATCCACAAATAAAAGCTTATAAAGATGAATATAAACAATTCATGCGTGGAAAATTAGCTACAAACCTGACAAATTACTATGAAACAGATGACACTTTATTTTATGTCAGTACGGATGAACGGCTTAATTACTACTTAAGTGAAGAAAAACCAAAATTAAACTTGTCAGTTTTAAAGAAGGAAACAAAAGAAGTAAAAAATCATGAATTTGAGCTTAAAGTAAAGCCAGACACCTACTATAATGAGGTGATTAGTTTCTATGAGTCAGATCATATTTTAACAGTTTTACTTGAATCTGAAAGTAATGATTCAAGTGAATTAATTGCTTATAAAATTAATGCGGTAACAGGTGAACTAAAGTCTGCTGAAGTGATTAAATCATTTGATTTATCAAGTGATGAAAAAGGAATTCATAAGATCATTTATATGGACGTAAACCGTGACCGCAAAGAAGAACTTATCATAACTGAAGAAAGATATTATGCAGCAGATGAAGAAGAGTTCCTAGAAGATGAGCCTGTAGAGCATGAATTATTAGATGAAGAGCGTAACTTACTTTATACTTATAATGCAGAAACAAATGACTTTAAAGAAATTAAAAATCCAGAACGTTTTGCTTCAGTTCACACATTGACCGACAAGCGACTCGTACTTAATTCAGACAAAGAGAATAAATTGACAATTTATGAACGAGAGACAATGAAAAAGTTAAATGAGTTTTCGCTTGTAAACAATGAAACAGAAGAAACGATTCGAGCTTCTATCGATGGACTCGATTATTTGGTTGATTCACTTGAAAATTATGAGACGGGTGAAATGACAAAGATAGATTTAACTGTGCTTGATATTGAGGGAGCTAAAGAGGTCTACAAGGCAAGTTATCAGGTTCAAGCGAATTTACAAAACAATGAGATCTTAAGTCTAGATAAGATCCAATAAAAAATATGGTTAACTAATTAAAATTAGTTAACCATATTTGTGTAAATACGATTCAATTGGTCGTCAAGTTTTTGAGTTTGTACAATCCGTGCTTCGCGTAAATACTCTTTCCCATCAATAAATAGGAGTAGTACAGGTGCTGTAAAAACAGAAAATTGTCCAGCAGCTTCAGGCACGAGGCTCGCATCAATATGACGTCCTTCAATTTTTGGGTATTTTTCTAACATTGCTTCTATTTGTGGCTTTAAACCATGACAGACACTACAACTTGGCATTGTGAAGTAAAGAAATGACATTTCATGATTTTCAATAAACTCCATTGCCTCATCGAGTGAAGATAGGTCTTTAAATTCAGCCATAGATACCCCTCCTCTACTTAATCTATAGCCTATTATACAGAATGCTAAACAAATTAGCTTTTTAAATGCTCAACCATGCTTTTAACTAGGCAAAAAGCGTGACCTTTAGAGTGTTCTCTTGTATTCTTTATATTAATGATGAGAGGATGTGAACAGATGAAAGAAAATAAGTTGCGCTATTTTCCAACGGCATTATTTGCAAGTGTAATGGGACTTTCAGGTGTGACGGTTGCACTGAGGCAGTATGAAGAAATGACTGGACTTGCAGCCATCGGTTCGACCTTATTTTTAATACTTGCAGTTTTGATGTTTATCGTAAATTTATTCGTCTTACTAATTCGAATTAAGGAGTTCCCAGAAGATATTCACGCTGAGCTGAAGCATCCAGTGAAAATGAATTTTTACGGGGCTGTATCAATTAGTTTTTTAATGATGGGACTGGTTCTTTATGATCTAAGTGAATTATTATCACTCTTTATTTGGGGAATTGGTGCACTCTTACAGCTTCTTTTAACTTTATATTTATTAACGCGCTTAATGTGGACGCTTGAATTCAAGCTGGAGCAATTTAATCCGGTTTGGTTTTTACCAATCGTTGGTAATATCGTCGTTCCACTCGCGGGTGTTTATCATGTCGGTGCTGAAATAAATTGGATGTTCTTTAGTCTTGGACTTGTCTTTACAATTTTTTATTTCACTTTCTTTTTTAATCGGATGTTTTTCCATGGACCCCTGCCACCGATGTTAAGACCGACTGTGTTTATCTTACTTGC